>NZ_AZXX01000097.1:0-17229 GCF_000512995.1 Lachnoanaerobaculum sp. MSX33
TCGGCCTGCCATACGCAACAGCGGCAAAGGCAATAGACGGATACAGCTTACAAACTGTACAGGGATCTGAAACGGGAGTATTCAGCACAGGAAGAATAGAAGTAACATACATCTATAAGAAGGACCCAAGCGTGGTAGTAATACCGGGACCTGTAACCCCTGTAACTCCTATAAACCCAAGCCCGATTAATCCGATTAATCCGATAAACCCTGTAACACCGGTAAATCCAGGTACACCGACAACACCTACCACACCGACAACCTCTACAACTCCGATAAGAGTGGCAACCCCAAGCCGGATCACTATACCGGGAAGAGATGATGATGTAGTTATAAGACCTACAAGACCTTTAGCAACTCCGTCAATAGCGACAAGCTCAAACACAAGCAGAGGTGGAAGCGGCAGCTCAGGTTCAAACACAACATCGACTGTAAGACCGGGAAAGACAACTGTAAACAATAATACAACATCAATGAATGCAATCGAGAATCCGGGAATCGTAACAGACGAGCCGAAAACTCCACAGCCACAGAAGGTACAACTGAGCAAGGATACAACAAAATCCATATCAGATACAAGAGTGGCGCTGTCAGTTCCAAAGACTGAAGATAAAGATGCAACTCCGATTTACAGTTTGATGTTGATTATATCAAGTGCACTTGCTGCACTATGTATCTTCAAAAAAAGAAGAACTGAATAGTTTTATTTGGATAACATAAGTTATCGGAAGATAAAATTCAGTCCGGAAGAAATACTTTGTATGACTTCCGGACTTTTTGATTGAAATATATTGAAAAAAATATATTTTGTATTATAATTTTATTATGAAGAAAATTCCTGAGGTGAGCGATAACTTTGCCAATTTTGAACCTACATTTTGATTTATGGGATTCCAAATAACCTTCGATGGATGTCAAGCTTCTATAGGTAGAAGGCAGATATCAAGGTGAGGTAACCCACCTAGCTTCGCTAGGCGTCAATAAGCAGAGCCGTCACTTTGGGGTTTAAAAAAGAGTAGTTTTTACTACTCTTTTGTTTTATATAAAAAAGTATATGGATGGTTTTATGGCAGAGACGCTTACAAGAGATGATATTAAAAAGATAGAGGCGGAGATAGAAGAAAGAAAACTTGTGCTTAGACCGAAGCTTATAGAGGCGGTAAAGGAAGCCAGAGCACATGGAGATCTATCTGAAAATTTTGAATATTATGCAGCAAAAAGAGAGAAAAACAAGAATGAGAGCAGAATCAACTATTTAGAGAGAATGCTTAGATTCTGTCATGTATATGAAGATAAGACAAAAGAAGATCAGGTAGGAATCGACAAGGTTGTAGAACTCTATTTTGAAGATGATGACGAGAGTGAAAAGTTCAAGATAGTTACTTCAATCAGAGGAGATTCACTGGAAGGCAGGCTCAGTATAGAGTCACCGATAGGTAAGGCCATAATAGGTAAGAAAAAAGGTGACAGAGTGCTGGTACCTGTAGGTGACGGAGGATATTATGTAAAAATAATGTCCATAGAAATAAGCAATGAAGAAGACGAGATAAGATCGTTTTAGGAGGAAATATGAAGCTTGTAATACAAAGAGTAAATCATGCAAATGTAAAAATAGACGGTGAAGAAGTAGGAAAGATAAATAAAGGTCTTTTGGTTTTGGTAGGTGTAGCGGCAGATGATGATGAAAGAATCGTTGAAAAGTATTTTAATAAGCTTATCAAACTTAGAATATTTGAAGATGAAAACGGAAAAACAAACCTTTCATTAAAAGATGTGGGCGGTGAGCTTTTACTTGTATCACAGTTTACGCTGCTGGCAAATTGCAAAGAGGGAAACAGACCGAGCTTTATAGGTGCGGGCTCACCGGATGAAGCAAAGAGACTTTATGAGTATATGGTGGAACTTGGCAAGAAGTCGGATATTCATACGGAATGCGGAGTATTCGGTGCGGATATGAAGGTAAGCCTTGAAAATGACGGACCTTTCACTATAGTATTGGAACTTTAATATGAAGGAACTTTACAAAATTTTACTTGTGGATGACGAAGAAGAAGTCAGAAAAAGTATTATAAAAAAAATCAACTGGGAAGAAGAAGGTTTTTTAGTTGTTGGAGATGCCGAAAACGGTGTTGAAGCACTGGAGAAAATAGAGAATTTAAATCCGGACCTGGTATTTACCGATATCAGAATGCCATATATGGACGGACTTGAGCTGATAAATGAAATAAATATAAGATATCCTCTTATAAAGTCCATTATTTTTTCGGGATTTGATGATTTTGACTATGCAAAAGAAGCCATTAAGATGGGCGTAATAGAGTATGTGCTTAAGCCTGTTTCCGCCGTTGAGCTTACGGAGATCCTTAGAAAAGTACATAAAAGTATGGATGAGGAACTTGATAAAAAGAGAGATATTGAAAGACTCAGAAGAGGATACCAAGCCAGTATTCCTATACTCAGGGAGCAGTTTTTAAACGGTATTATACATGGAAGTATAAGTGCTTCGGAGATAGATTATGCTATGTCCGAATATGATATAAATTTAAACAATGCAGACAGATATATAGTTGCCGCCGTTCACATAGATGATATGGACAGCAGTATAGTTGATAAAGAACTTATACCTATATCTGTAAAGGTCAACCTCCTTGAAAACCTGAAATATAAATTACAGGCGGAGGTCTTTTCCATGTATTCGGAAACCAGTATAGTTATATTGACAGGACTTCCTGAGAAGATGTCAAAAAACTATATAATGTCCATACTTACAGAGGCGATACGAGATGTAAACAGAGCCATAGGTGTAAACCTTACCATAGGTCTGGGTATCAGTGTAAAGGATATTACAGATCTCCACAGGTCATATACTCTGGCAAAGGAGGCTCTCGGATACAGAGGTATCGTAGGAAGTGGCGAAGTTATTTATATAAAAGATATGGAGCCTGTAAAGTCGGATAAGCTGAAGTTTGAAGATATTGAAGCAAAGGAATATATCAATATATTAAAGTTCGGAAGTGATGAAAGTATAGCCGAATATGTGGAAAAAATAGCATCAAAGCTTAAGGAATCAAAGGTACATTCAAGTCAGTATCAGTCCTATATGATAAATGTTATAAATATTATTATAAGTCTGGTACAGGACTACGGACTTGAGCTTTCAGTACTTACGAAGACGGCTACAGATTATATAGATCTTTTGGATAAGATAAAGGATACAGGCGGTTTCAGAGAGTGGCTGCTTGAAGCAAGTATAAATATCGCTCATAAGATAAGAGAAGATCGAGCTTTCACATCAAAAAAGGTACTTGAAGAGGCTAAGGCCTATATAGAAGAGAACTTTGCGGATATGGAATTGTCGCTTGAAAAACTTTGTAAACATTTACATGTCTCCGTTGCCAGGTTTTCCACAAACTTTAAAAAGGATATGGGGATATCCTATGTAAATTTCCTGACCAATGTCAGATTGCAAAAGGCTGTGGAGCTTTTAAAGACTACAGATGAAAAGACATATATTATAGCGGAAATGGTGGGTTATGCGGATCAGAATTATTTCAGCTATGTGTTTAAGAAAAAGTATGGGGTTTCACCTTCAAAGTACAGACAGCAAGGTTAGTATATGGAAAAAGGGAAATTCAGTTTAAAAAACTTGAGTATAAAAAATTTGAGCATACAAAGCTCTATTTTCATATACTTTACAGTTACAGCGATTATAGCCATAGCACTTATAAGCCTTATAATATTTCAAAGATTTACAAACAGCTTAAATGCCACCATTATTGAGGAAAACTCAGGCATTGTAGGGCAGCTTGGTGAGTCTGTGGATTCATATCTTAGAAATGCCATGAAGATATCCGATTCTATTTATTATAATGTTATCAAAAATACGGATATATCAAATGATGATATAAAAAGGGGTATGAACCTTATCTATGTCAACAATGACAATATGATAGATGATATAGCTTTGATATCCGGAAAGGGCGAGCTTATAGAGTCCATGCCTGCATTACGACTTAAAGATAACAGCAATGTTTTGGAAAAGGATTTTTTTAAAAAAAGTATGGCGGAAAGTGAATATATCAACTTTTCCATGCCGCATATCAGAGATCTCTTTGACAGGAATGAAAGCAGCTATTCATGGGTGATTTCTCTTTCAAGAGCGGTGGAAGTGACTGATGAGGGTAAGGCCACACAGGCACTTCTTCTTATCAACTTAAACTATATGTATTTTGAGGAGATATTTTCAAATGTAAATTTGGGAAACGGAGGCTATGTGTATCTGACCAATGATAGTGGTGATATCATATGGCATCCGAAACAAAATGAGATATATTCGGGACGATTTAAGGAAGACAATAAATATGCCGCCACTTTAAAAGACGGAATAACAGTTGAAAATCTTGGCGGAAAAAATATTACACTCAATGTAAGGACAATAGGATATACAGGTTGGAAGCTTGTGGGAGTGACACCAAGTGCGGCACTTGGAGTAGACGGAATAAAATTCAGATTCTTTGTACTCTTCGTTGCCGATCTTTTCTTATTTTTACTGGCTATGATAAATGCCTTTATTTCCGATAAGATATCAAATCCTATAAAGAGTCTTGACGGCAGTGTAAGAGAGATTGAGAGCGGAAATCTGGATGTGGAGATAGTACCTAGCGGTTCTTATGAGGTGGAACATCTCGGCAAGTCAATCAAAAACATGCTTGGCAGGATAAAGGTATTGATGTCGGATCTTGTGGATGAGCACAATGCCAAGAGAAAGAGCGAGTTTGATACATTGCAGTCTCAGATAAATCCGCATTTCTTATACAATACTTTGGATATTATCGTTTGGATGATTGAAAACGAGAATTCCGACAAGGCTGTAAATATTGTGACGGCACTTGCAAAGTTTTTCAGGATTTCATTAAGCAAGGGAAAGAATATAATCACTGTAAAAGATGAGGTGGAGCATGTAAGAAACTATCTGATGATACAGAATATGCGTTTTAAAAACAGGTTTGAATACAGCATAGATGTGGATGATGAAGTGCTTTCTTATTCATCTTTAAAGCTTATGCTTCAGCCCTTGGTGGAAAATGCGATATATCACGGAATGGAGTTTATGGATGGTGACGGTGAGATAGACGTAAAAGTATTTAAAGAGAATGAGAGCCTTTATTTTACGATAACGGACAACGGACTTGGAATGAGTGAAGATATGGTTGAAACTTTACTGAGTAAAGACTTTGTTCCAAGCAAAAAAGGATCCGGTATCGGTGTAAAAAATGTAAATGAAAGAATAAAGCTGTATTTTGGAAGTGAATACGGGTTGAAAGTTGAATCGGAACCTGATGAAGGTACAAAGATTACAATTCATTTGCCTGCTGTAGTATATGGAGAGAATGATGAAGACAGATAAAATATATATATGGATAATATGGTTTGTATCAATTATCTTACTCTTTGTAATTTCGCAGACAAATCTGATATTAAAAGAAGAAACACCGAGAGTTTATCAGGTATCTTTGATACTTGACGGTGAGGATGAAAGTAAATACGCCAATCTTAAAAAGGGTGTGGATGATGCCGCAAAGAAATACAATATAGATATAAACCTGATTACATTAAATAATATAAATCAGAAGACGCTTATAGAGTCCGAGGAGGAAAACGGTGCCGACGGTATTATTGTGTTGGCAAAAAATGATTTAAAAATCAATCTTATAAAGTCACCGGTGGTTGTACTAAAGTCAAAGGATACGGATGTATTTGATACGGCTAAGATTGGAAGTGCAAATCCAAGTATAAATATCTCAAAGAGGACTATAAATATTGACTATACAGATATGATTGAAAGGCTTTATACGGCATTTGAAGAAAAGTATGACGGAAGTTCACCGGTTTATGTATTTGTAAATGATTTGAATCTTGCAGGTGTGTCAAAGGAAACAGATTTCTTGAAATCAAAACAATCTTCTAATATAATTCTTGTAGAGGGAGATGAAAAGGAGTTTCGGACGGCAATAGAAGATTTGGTGCACAGTAAGAAAAGCGCTTTTATATTCTCACTTGATAAGAAAAGCACTGAGAATATATGTAAGATACTTGGAGGCAGCAACGTTTATAAGGAACATATACACGGGTTTTATTGCATAGGAGCCACTACATTCTTTTTAAATAAATTAAGTGAGGGCAGTATAGATGCGATAGCTACTCTAAATGAGTATGACGAGGGATATTCGGCAGTGGAAATGCTTATGGCGGACTTAAAAAAGACGAACTATATGACAAATATCGATATGGAAAATATGCTTGTGGATAAGGAAAGTCTGGAAAATGAGGATATAATAAAACAGCTGTTCCCGATGGACTAGCACTGTGGGAGGAAGATGAAAAAACAAGGTTTTATAATAAGCATGGCGATTTTGGTAATTGTTCTTGTCGTCGGCTGTATATCTATGATGAGCAGGGTTGCATTGCCCAAGAAAAATGTCATCAAGATAGGTCTTTGTCTGTATAGATTTGACGATACATTTATTTCAAATGTCAGACAGGAAATTGAAGAGTATGTAAAGGAATATGAAAAAGAACATGATATCAAGATAAATCTTGAGGTGGTGGATGCCAGAGACAATCAAAATACTCAAAATCATCAGGTGGATAGATTTGTATCTCTTGACTATGATGTACTTCTTATAAATGTCGTTGACAGATTTGCCGCTTCAAATATGATTGAAACGGCGGTCGGCGCAAAAATACCGATAGTATTTTTTAACAGAAAACCGGTGGATGATGACTTAAACAGAGCGGACAATATTTATTATGTAGGTGCAGGACCGAAGTCCGCAGGAATCGAGCAGGCCAAGATAATAATAAATGCCTACAATGAAAATCCTCACAGCATAGATATAGACGGTGACGGTGTGATAAATTATGTGCTTTTAGAGGGTGAACCGAGTCATCAGGATTCTCTTGTAAGGACAGAATGGGTTATAAAAACTTTGCAGGAGAATAATATTCCGATAAATAAGCTAAACGGTGCTATCGGAAACTGGGAGAGAGCACAGGGTTCCGCGCTTATGGAAGAGTGGCTTAATAATTACGACAATATAGACCTTGTCATATCAAATAATGATGATATGGGACTTGGTGCCATAGATGCGATTGAAAGAAACAATAATATAAAAGGTATAAAGGTTGTCGGTATAGACGGAACAAAGGAGGCCCTTGAAGCAATCAATGAAGGTAAGCTTTTGGGTACTATCGAAAGTGATAAAAAGGAATATGCCAAGGCGGTAGTGGAAATAGCGATGCACAGCATAGGGAAATCAGATTTGCCTGATGATGTAAATGCCAAATTAATGGAGAACAGAACCTATGATGTTAGGCAGATTCCCAGGGTAAAATAAATTTTTGTATAAAATTCACATTTATTCCATATATAAATTGTATATGAAATATTGAAAAGAGCATTGACTTTTATGCTCTTTTTTATTATGATAAAAGTCTAAAGATTAGAACACCTTTCTAACAGGTGTTATGGGGACCTTTCTTTAAATAATTCTATAGGAGTTTTATGAGGCATATTATAGCGGTGATTGATACGGATATACGCTTTGCCTTAAAATTATCTGATTTTCTTTCTAAGGAGGATAGGATTCCTTTCAAAGCGGTCGCTTATACTTCATTCCAAATGTACAGTAATGAAAGCTCTTCTATGGAGACAGTGGCATTTATCACGGATATTGACAATGTGGATGAATGTATAGATACGGGACTTCCGGTCGTTCTCCTGTCAGATGATGCGATGGTAGAGTCTAAATATACCGGTTCTTCAGAACTTTTCTGTTCAATATTCAAATTTTGCGGTGTACATATAATAGTTGATGAACTGCTGGGATTTTTTTCGGGTAATAATTCTTTCGGACTTACGGCAGGTAATAAAAATACAAAAGTCTACGGGGTTTATTCTCCGATAAACAGATGTGGCAGAACAAGTCTTTCGGTGGCATTTCATTCTTACTTCTGTTCACAGGAAAACAGTTCTTTGCTTATTTCCTTTGATGAATATGATTCATTGTTCTCTGTTTTGAGAAAAGAAAACAGTAGAGACCTGTCTGATGTTTTCTATGGTTATAAAACCGGAGATTTAAACTTTGCTAAACTGGGAGAATGTATCAGCAGAGTTGAGGATTTGAATATTGTTCTACCTGCAAGGTACAATGAAGACTTGTTTTATTTATCCGACAATGAACTTACAAAATTTATGAATGATATTCTTTCGGCAAATCTGTTTGAAGTTATTGTAATCGACTTTGGAAGTATAGGCCGCAGATCCATGCAGATTTTGGATATGTGTGAAAAGATATTCTGCCCGGTGATTGGAGAGAATAACAGTCCGGAGATGACAAAGATAAGTGAATTTAAATCACTTCTGGGGCGAAACGGATATGCTGAGATCATTCACAAAATATATGAGATGAGATTGCCGAAGGAGGATATTTCCGCAGATATATTTAATTTTACAAGATTAAAGCGGCGTGAATATTTTTCACAGGTTTCAAAGACAGCTGAGGGCCTATGATTTATTATATAGTGGGCAGTATGTTATTTGCTGCGGCAATGACGGATATACTTTGGAAGAAGGTTCCGAATTTTATTATTTTCGGATATTTTCTTATAGGAGTATATATATTACATGTAGAGTTTGTATTCAGAGTTTTTGCTTCAATTATATTATTTTCAATTCTTTACAGGCTGAGATTTTTTGGAGCCGGAGATATAAAGTTGTTTTCTTTGGTTATAGGATTTTTAGGTACATATGACGGGGTGAATGTGACTGTTATAGCATTGGTGTTGGCAGGAGCGGGCGCATTACTTTATATGATTTTCACTAATCAGTTAGCAATCAGGATTACAATGCTTATAAACTATTGTATGAGAGTGCTTGCTGCCGGAAGAATTGAAAAATATTATGAATACAGAAAAAGTGACAAGCATTTGATACCTGTTTCTCCATATTTTTTGGCAGGCTTTATATTATGGAGGTGCTTTTGTTAAACAAAAAAATAACAGATGATGAGATTTTTAGAATACAGGTGGTTAAACGTGAAGATGAGAGCGCAAATCAGGGTGAAAGTATTTATGAGCAGCTGAAAAGAGAAATAAGAGATGAGCTCTCAGATCTTAGAAATATAGAAGATGAAGAATTATATGAAATAATAGATCGTGAAATAGTACATAAGGAACATTCTTTTTATATTCCTCTTGAAGAAAAAATAAATATAAGAAATTCTCTTTTTGATTCGTTCAGAAGGCTGGATATACTGCAGGAGTTATTAGATTCCAAAGACATTACAGAGATAATGGTAAACGGGAAAGATGATATATTTGTGGAAAAATGTGGAAAAGTCATGAAATGGGATAAGAGCTTTGTGAGTAATGAGGTTTTGGAAGATATGATTCAGCAGATTGTAAGTAAGGTGAACAGAGTTGTAAATGTGTCTTCACCTATTGCAGATGCCAGACTCTCAGACGGTTCAAGAGTACATATTGTATTGCCGCCAATATCTCTTGACGGTCCGATTATTACAATAAGAAAGTTTCCTGAAGTTATCAGTATGGAGAGAATGATATCATACGGAACAATATCTGAAGAATGTGCAAATTTTTTGGAGATGCTGGTTTGCTCAGGATATAATATTTTTATTTCAGGAGGCACAAACTCGGGAAAAACCACTTTTTTAAATGCACTCTCAAGCTATATACCTAAGGGGGAAAGAGTTATTACAATAGAGGATTCGGCGGAATTACAGCTGATGCATATAAAAAATATAGTAAGGCTTGAGACAAAAAATGCGACTTTAAGCGGTGACGGAAGTATCGGCATAGGAGATCTTATAAGGGCATCACTTAGAATGAATCCCGACAGGATAATAGTCGGAGAAGTCAGAGGAAGAGAAGCGCTTGATATGTTGCAGGCTATGAATACCGGACATGACGGTTCGCTCAGTACAGGACATGGTAACAGTGCAAAGGATATGCTCTCAAGACTTGAAACAATGGTGCTAAGCGGTGCGGATCTGCCGCTGGCCGCTATCAGATCGCAGATAGCAAGTGCATTGGATATTTTGATACATCTTGGAAGACTCAGAGAGGGAGAAAGAAGAATGCTTGAGATTTTGGAGGTTTTGCCCTATGAAAATGGGGAGATTGGGCTTAATAAGCTCTATGAGTTCGATATGGAAGAAAAGGTACATAAAAAAGTCGGAGAACTTAAAAACAAACAAAAATTGTTCGCAGCAGGCTATAGACTATAACAGCTACAGATTTAGCGTTTCGGAGTGGCTAAAATACAGCTTTTTAGCCGTATCGGCAGCAGCCATAGGTTCTTATGTATTCTATAAAAGCATAATAATATTTTCCTGTCTTTTTCCATTCTGTTTTTTATACCCCAATTTAAAAAGAAAAGAATTGATTGCAGCAAAAAAACGCAGACTTGTAGTTGAGTTTAAGGAAGCGATAATGATACTTTCATCACTTTTGAATGCCGGATATTCATTGGAAAACTCCGTAAAAGAAGCTTTGGTGGAGTTAAGACTTTTATATGCTAAAGATAATCTGATAATAAAAGAATTTGAATATATAAATCAGCTTATTTACATGAATATCAGTGTTGAAAGGGCATTTGACGATCTGGCTTACAGAAGTCACAGCGAAGATATAAGAAGCTTTGCAAAGGTTTTAAGGATCGCAAAAAGAAGCGGAGGCGAACTCGAAAACATTATCGCTCATACGGTCGGTGTTATAGGTGATAAGGTGAGAATAAAGGAAGAGATAATAACTATGACGACTGCAAAGAGGTTTGAACAGACCGTTATGAATATATTTCCGCTTTTTATAGTTCTATATATTGATATAAGCTCACCGGGGTTTTTCAATATTATGTATACAACCGTTATCGGAAGAGCCTGTATGAGTATAGGGCTTATAGTCTATCTGTCTGCTATTTATATCTCGAAGAGACTTTTAAATATAGAGGTATAGCATATGAAAAAGTATTTGAGAGTAATCTTTTTAAATAATTTAAAGTGTTGGCTGATTGTAATAGCGGGCTTTGTGATTTTTGGTATCTTCAATTCTTTTTTAAAGGTAAATACGGTAGAAAATAATTACATAAACAGACCGGGTGTGGATGAATATGATACCGAGATGGAAATAGAGGTTGAAGGTTTACTTGATAAGCCGCAAAGAATAGAGATACCCGTAACAAAGAGAACTTATTCAAAAGATGAGGCAAATGAGGCTATAAAGAAGGGTCTGGAAGAGATACTTTTAACACTTCCGGGTGAAAACTCTTCACTGCAAAATATCACCACGGATTTGAATTTGACAAATGAAATAAGCGATTTGGGACTCAGTGTAAGATGGGATTTCGGTGAGAGCGAACTTATAGACATTTTGGGAAATGTACATAATGAAAACCTCAAAGAAAACAGAAATATTGATATAGAGGTGAGCTTAAGTTATGAAACTTACGAGGAAAGCTATATCATTCCCATAACAGTATGTCCGAAAATATTATCGGATGACGAAAGGCTTTTAAAGGGGCTGATTGATAAAATAGCAAATGTAGATAAGGAATCAGCACAAAAAGACGGTTATACTCTGCCGGATACTTATGAAGGAAAAAGGCTTATATACCACTACGGCGAAGCGTTTAACTTTAATATTATCCCTATAATGGGAACAGTTATAGCGATACTTTTATATTTGCAGGATAAGGAAAAAGAAAGGCGTAGCACAGAAAAGAGAAAAAGGGAGCTTATGAAGGATTATCCGGATATAGTTTCAAAACTGATAGTATTTATAGGTGCCGGACTTTCTGTCAGACAGTCATGGGAAAGCATAGTCATAGATTATGAGAATGAATGTAAAGAGAACAATGAAAGAAGATATGCCTATGAGGAAATGGTAAAGGCTCTGGCAAAACTGAAAACCGGAATATATGAGAATACGGTATACAAGGATTTCGGCAGGAGCTGTGGCCTTAGGCAATATATGAAGCTGGCATCACTTTTAGAACAAAACAGAAGGAACGGACTTGCAAATCTGCACAGTCTCCTAAGTATGGAGTCACAAAGTGCATGGGACGAGAGGATAAATTTGGCAAGAAGAGAAGGCGAGGAGTTAAATACAAAGCTGCTTTTACCGCTTTTTATGATGTTACTTATAGTGATGATGATAATAATTGTACCTGCATTGTTGATATTTTATTGATTTGATAAAAGCAATGTGAATTTTATAAAAATAGAGAGGAGTAAGTATGTTGGAGTTTTGGAAAGATTTTATGGAAAATGAAGACGGTGTCGGTGTAGTGGAGATCGTTTTGGTTTTAGTTGTTTTGATAGGTCTGGTACTTATATTTAAAGGAAATATCAGTAAGCTTATGAATAATATCTTCAAGGAAATCAATAAGAAATCAAAAGAGGTATATAATTGAGAAAAAGCGGTTCCGTTACCGTCTTTATATGTCTGATATTTGTCTGTATCAGTGCTTTAATATGTGGACTTTTGGAGTCTGCAAGGACATCGGGAGCAAAATTTTATTTACAGGTGGCGGGAGACTCTGCAATTGATTCGGTCTTTAGCAGATATCATAGAAAGCTTTGGGAGAATTACAGGATATTCGGTCTGGAAAGTTACAGTGATGAGAATATAAAAGATATGATGCTTTTATATATGGATCCTTATATAAAAAACAGCGGAATGTACAGGATTCAAAATCCGCAGGTGAATTTAAATAAGAAAATATATTTAAATGACAATGGTGGAATGTATCTTGAGCAGGAGATTATTGATTATATGGGCCTTGGAACTTTTGAATCTATATTTGACAGTTCTCCCGATAAGCTTTGGAAAGATATAGAAGATGCCAAGAGTATGGAAAAGGTTACTTCCGATTATGGACTCAGTTCAAGGGAAGCAATTGAAGTTGAAAAGGTTTTAAAAAGGCTTTCTGAAAATATTTCGGAGCAGGAGAAAATAAGATCCGAAATGAAATCCTCACTTGAGGCAAGAAATCTCACAGAGATAAAAAAGCTTTGTAAGAATCTGAAAAAGGTATTAAAAAAAGTTCCGGATCTTATAAAAAAGTATGAAAAGAAAGCTGATAAATTGTCGGTGAAAATCAGAGAGATAAAAGAAAAAAATGCCGAAAGTATTTCAAAACTCTCAGAAAACAATAAGGCGTATATCGAAGGAGAGACGGCAAGGTTTAAAGACTACGCAGATAAGGACGGAGAAAGAAGACTTGAGGTGGCAGCACTTGGCGGACTTTCTGAAAGTATGGTAAGGGAGATCGAGCATCTGGAAGCCGATATTGAAATCCTGCAGGAAAGAATAGCGGAAGCTGAAGATGATGAAGAAGATGAACATGGAAATGAGATAAGCGAAGGTTGGGATAATGTGAGTGATGATATAAATTCACTTACAGAAATGAGAATGAACTTTAGACATGGAATATCTGATGAAGTTAAAGAAGATCAGCTAAAACAACTAAAAGAACTGATTTCCGACGGTATATTCTCTCTCGTGATTCCTGAAAACAGAGAGGTTTCAAATAAAAGTATAAACAGACTCGCTCTTCCTTCAAATGCCGTCACAGGAGGATATACAGGCAGAAATCTTGCAGAAAGACTTCTTATAAATGAGTATATCGGAACATATTTTGCCGACTTTACAGATGATATAAAGACTCCGCTTTCATATGAGCTTGAGTATATACTAAACGGAAAAGACTCGGACAGGGAAAATCTTGAAAATACGGTGGCGGCTCTTCTTGCAATAAGAGAGGGATTAAACTATATGCATATCATATCCGATGCCGATAAGATGCAAAGAGCCGGGGAGCTTGCAGAGGTAATCAGCGGTGTGATATGTCTGCCTGAAATAACATTTCTTGTCAAGTTTTTGATAATAGCGGTATGGGCTTTGGTGGAATCGGCTATAGATATCAAATGCCTTTTATCAGGGGGCAAGGTGCCTATAATAAAGACGAAGGACGATTGGAAGGCGGATCTTGACACGATATTTGAAGTTTTGGAAAACAGGTCTTTGGGCAATAAGGATTCCGAACGCGGTATCAACTATGAGGGATACTTGAAAATGCTTTTATATATAGAAGATCCTGTAAAAAGAAATTTCAGAATGATGGATATAATGCAGCTTGATATAGGTGTGAGCCAAAACGACTTTTTAATGAAGGATATGATATACGGTATTGATGCAAATATAAGCTGTGGAGCAAGAAGAGTATTCAGTGAGATATCGTATTTTTCCAAAGAGTTTGCAGGTCTTATATCAGGCTATGAGATGCAGGTTAAAGTGGAGAAAATATATTGAAGGGAGGTTTTGTATGTCCTCTTATAATGAAAATTTTAAAAATAAAAAAATGAAAGCTCTCCAAGCATGCAGGTATAAGAGGATGCACAAAGCCTCTCTCAGTGTAGAGGCGGCCATGTGCTTTAGCCTGTTTATTATAGCTATGGCGGTACTTATAATGCCTTTTGATATGATGAACACCAATAGAAAAATCAGAGGAATTGCAGAAGCCGTATGTAAGGATTCATGCCAGTATGCATATACATATTACCGATTTACAGGTAATACAAGAGAAGAAAATGAAAATTATGATCATGAAGCTATGGAAAATGTAAAGGGAGTATTTGCAGGTGGAGCAATAGGAAGCTTTGTCGTTGCAAAAATAAATTCCGAGGTGAAAGATAAGAATATAAGTAATATTCACGGACTTTTATCAACCTGTATGTCCGACGGTGAGACTATATGTATAAGAATAGATTATAAGTATTCACTGCCGATAGGGATATTTAAAAATACAATCAATCAGACTGTTGTAGCTTCCAGAAGAGCGTGGATAGGGGCAGATGGTGGGAAAGGCTCCGGAAGTTCGGATGATGAAGAATATGTTTATATAGGCAGGAACTCGACCAGGTATCATTTAGATCCAAGATGCCACTATCTTTATAATGATTTGCGCTGTGTATCTTTATCTGAAATAGCAGGCATAAGAAATGATAACGGAGCGAGGTATCAGCCATGTGAAAGATGTGGAAACAGAGCAGGGACAAGCGTTTATATAATGCCTTCAGGCACGAGATATCACAGTGATCCTGATTGCAGTGCAATCATAGCTTATGTACAAAGAGTAAAGCTCTCGGATGTGGAGCATTTGGGAGTATGTTCTTACTGTGGAGGTAGACATTGAGTATTGAACTTGTGGAAAAGATGATTTTAATAATATTTTTGCTGATTTTTACATTTCAGGATATCAGAAAAAAAGAGATATACACCTTCGGTGTGGTTTTATTTTATATAATGATTATAGATATTCAGATATATAAGTTTATTATCGGTAACAGCATAGATATTAAGAATACAGTACTTGGAATACTCAGCGGTTTTTTATTATTGCCGTTTTCAAAGTTTAATATCTTGGGAGAGGGAGATGCACTTGTATTTATAGGTTGCGGAGCGATACTGGGGCTTAAGGGAAATATACTTTTATTTTTTGTATCGGTTTTTATAGTTTCAATATATGCTCTTTTTATGAGCCTATATTACATGATAAAAAAGCGTAGAATAAAAGGAGTCAGAGTGGCAATGCTTCCTTTTATAACTATGGCAAATTGCATTATATGGTTATGTGTATGAAGAAGAGTTTGAGAGCAAGTTTTACAGTGGAGATAACTTATATTATATTTTTTATATTTATGGGTATCGCTTTTATAATAGGATACAGCATAGATAAACATACTGAAACGGTTGACAGTGTCGAGATGCATTTACTGCTTGAGAGATTGGCACATGATGAGAAAAATATGGGATATGATACGGAAAGGTTAAAGTCTTTAGTTGAGTTAAAGGGCAATAAAGCTGTAAAAATAAAGGAACATAAATTTTCCATCGAAGGGGAGCAGGGAAATCAGAGTATCAGAGTGGCTGTCTATGATCCCGAGGGCTATATAAGAGCGACTACAGCATTGGAGGGGATATATGAAAGACTTAAAGGTCAGTTATCAGAGGAATCTGAAGAGTAACCAGCTTATATTTGAGCCGGAGGAAAAATATTTGCTTGAATTAAAAAGCAAATATGCCTTTGAACTGGGTATGATAGAGCATAACAATATCAAAAATTTCTTGAAGCCTTTTATAAAAAGGATGAACTCTAAAATGGAGATTTGTTATGATATAAGCTCACTACAGCCGGTATCAAGAATTTTTGAAGTAAAAACATTGAATGTGGAAGAAATAAAATCGTTTATTATCGAAATAATAGCAGCAACAAAATCATTGGAAGAATTTTTGCTTGAAGCATCATCAATAGTACTGGATCCCGAATATATTTTTTCCGATTTGGATCTTAAAAGATTCTCATTTTTATATATTCCAAGAAATGAAGACAATAAGGAAGAGATGAGATTATTATTGGAAAATATTCTAAATAATATCAACAAAGAAGATAAAGAATGTTTGATAACGGTATACGGGATACTGAAGGAATGCCAAAAAAGAGATTTCACTATAAATGATTTAGAAGGAATTTTGGACTGTAATTTAAAGAAGGCGGATAAGGAGCAGGTTGTTTGCGAAGAGATAATTACTGAGAATGTTGACGAAAAAGAGAGGAACAAAACTAAATTCAATATCTTCGGTGGTGTTTTTAAAAATAAAAAAGTGAAGGCTCAGGATGAGGAATCGGAGTTTCTTGAAAAGGTATTTGAAGGTTATGAGTCAAATGTGAATGCCGCATATATAAACGAGGATAAGACTTTATTTACAGTACCTGATGAAGAAATAGGAAGTACCGTACTGCTCACGGATATAAAGATAAAAAGTTCGGGAAGATTTTTAAGAACGGTAAACGGGAAGGAAGACATTGAACTCTCATACTTACCCTTTATTATAGGAAAACAGGAAAGAGTATGTGATTATGTTCTTAATATTGACGGAGTCAGCAGAATGCATTTAAAATTCTTTGAGAAAGATAATGAAATTTATGCAAGAGATTTAAACTCAAGAAACGGAACTTATATAAACGGCAGAAAGCTTGAAAACGAGGAGAATATAAGGCTGTATAACGGTGATTCCGTCAATATCTGCGGTATAAGTTATATATTGGAGATATAATTATTATTGATAGTTTTCGTATCTATGTTATAC
>NZ_AZXX01000098.1:0-12682 GCF_000512995.1 Lachnoanaerobaculum sp. MSX33
TTTAAGGTTGTTCTATCGCACTCGTTTCACTCGTACGAAGAACTACTTTTTCACTAAAATATGAAACAAGCTTTCGCTCGTTTTCATTAAGTGAAAAATGCATCTGAAACTTCATTGATTATTTAAAATAATCAAGAATTTTTTCAGGGTTGTGTGTACTGTTTAATCTTAAATTATCAAGGTTCAACGCAGAAGGAGGGATTTGAACCCTCGCACCGCTATTAACAGCCTACTCCCTTTCCAGGGGAGCCCCTTCAACCACTTGGGTACTTCTGCTTGGTTGCGAGTTATCCTTCTTCTGTTCGCCTCTTTGCTTTTGGGCAAAAAGGAAGCGGAGAGGGTGGGATTCGAACCCACGCGCCCTTGCGGACAAACGGTTTTCAAGACCGCCTCGTTATGACCACTTCGATACCTCTCCGTAACTGCCTAATTATAATATCGCAACAAGGCATTAATGTCAAGCATTTATTTCTATTTTTTTCTAAAAAATTTGAAGGCTGTAAAACCCCTTTATTTAAGCCGATTTAACTCCTTTATTCTAATAGACTTCATAAACTATATCGCTGTCTGCTAAAAGATTTTGATCAAACTTTATCAGCAGATAAAGTTCTCCTGCTTGTGTTTCTCCTACACGATATCCAAGCGCAAATATATCATAGCATCCGCTTTTATCAAAAATGATATCACTTAACTCCAATATATCTACATCCTCATCTTTATGTTGATTTTTTATAATCCCTCGGGCCACTATATCAAGCTGTTTGAAGTTTTTTAGAATTACTTCAATAAAATCTCCAAAGTCTGACACTATTTCTTCCTCTTTGTATCCTGAAAAATCAAAGTTTATTTCTTTACCGTATACATTACCTGTAAAACAAATATTATCATCATTACTATGCCAATCTTTTCCGCCACATATATATAGCAGTTCTTCTCTTTTCATATATCCCCCTTTCTTATATTTACTTATATAAAAAGCGGACAGCCAAGCCGTCCGCAAAACATTCTTATACAACCTTGATATTAAACTTTCTTGCCTCAACTTCACTGTCCACTTCTCTTATATCGGCGCCCAATGAAACCAACTTGCCTTCAAAATCTTCATACCCTCTTTTTATATACTTAATATCATCCACTGTGGTCTGTCCCTCTGCTGCAAGCCCTGCCAAAACAAGTGCCGCACCGGCTCTAAGATCCGGTGCTTTAAGCGCCGCTCCTCTAAGTTTTGCTACGCCGATAACCATAGCGGTATTACCCTCTACTTTGATATTTGTGCCCATTCTTGCAAGTTCATCCACATATTTAAATCTGTTCTCAAATATACTTTCAACTACCAGACTGCTGCCTGTAGCAAGAGCCAAAGCGGTAGTTATCTGTGGTTGCATATCTGTAGGAAAGCCCGGGTAAGGTAATGTCTTTATATTTGTGGACTTTTGATTGTTCTTCGCAATAACCCTTATTGCATCGTCAAATTCCACAACCTCACATCCCATCTCCATAAGTTTTGCACTTATAGCTTCCATATGCTTCGGTATAATGTTCTTTACAGTAATATCACCTTTTGTAATAGCCGCGGCACACATAAATGTTCCGGCTTCGATCTGATCCGGTATTATGGAATATCTGCTTCCATGTAATGACTTAACACCGTTTATTCTTATAACATCTGTTCCTGCACCCTTTATATCCGCACCCATACTGTTTAAGAAATTTGCAACATCAACAATATGCGGTTCTTTAGCCGCATTTTCTATAACCGTTCTTCCTTCCGCCAATGATGCCGCCATCATAATATTTATAGTGGCACCTACAGATACGGTATCCAGATATATATCCGCCGCAACCAAATCAATGGCATGTGCTTTTACTCTTCCCGACTCAATATCAATCTCAGCTCCCAATGCCTTAAATCCCTTTAAATGCAAATCAATAGGTCTTGATCCTATATTACATCCGCCCGGCAAAGCCACCTCGGCACTCTTATACTTACCCAACAGTGCTCCGATAAAATAGTATGATGCTCTGATTTTTCTTATAAATTCGTCATCAACCAATACATCCTTTACTGAAGATGCATTAATTCTCACACTATGTCTGTCAAGTCTTTCAACACTTGCACCGATAGCCTTTATCGCCTCAAGCATTACATTAATATCTTTTACATCAGGTAAATTTTCTATATAAACATCTTCATCTGTCATTATCGCAGCTGCCAAAATACCAAGTGCCGCATTCTTTGCGCCGCCTATAGCAACCTCTCCTACCAATGGACTTCCACCATTCATTATATATTGAGCCATTTTTCTCCTCTATATAAAACTATATGTTTAAACTTTAATATTTAAGTAAATAAAAACCCAAATCAAATCTTTCTTTTTTATTACGATTACAATTTTATCACATTACATTCTAAAGGTAAAGAAACAAGAAAAGTCATTTTGAGTGCTATTGAATATACTTTGAGCCTCATTTATATCTATTTTCTGTACACTTGCCGTATTTATATCATATACTGTGACACTTTTTGAATCATACGCAGTTATTATAACCGGATTATTTATTGCTGTAAATGTAAACACAGGCTTTTTAACGGTTAAAAAATACATTGCTTCTTTTAATGTTATACCCTGAAATCTCGTAAGCTCGTTATTTTCCCAATAATTTACATATTCTCCGGCTTTGTTTACATCAAAATTTGTATTTGAAGCAGTCTCAACCATTGCCCTTGCATACACCATTATACCTTTTCTTCTTACAAATCCCATATCTGTATATGCGGTATCTATAGCATTTACCGGATTATCATATATCCCTTCCAACTTGGAATTAATATAGACATAATACATATTGTCAAGATACGATTTATTCAAATCAATATTATATTCTATGTCGGTACTGTCAATTTGAAGATCCTTAAAGTAATAAGCCTCACCTTCAATCCACTTACCGGTGTCTATGACATAGTTCTTTGCTCTGAAACTGTCCATATAAGATGATACTCTGCTCTCACTTGCCACAGACTTGTTACTGATTATTGTATCCTCTCCCGACCTGGTAAAGTTTTCACCGTCATATTGATAAAGATCAATATGCACACGATTTCCCTTTACATCGATATTGTCAATATATCTGCCATCATAAGTATATTCCTTTTGTAATTCCAAAAGATTATTGTATATACTTACCTTTTCAAAAATACTTCCTGTAGATTTGCCGTTGATTGTGTTTGAAATATTTTGAGATTCTATTGCTACTACCAAGTCGCTTCCAATATACCCTATAGGCAGCATTATCTCATTTGCATTATCTAATTGCTTATTTTCTCCTGTAGCAAAATTATAAATATTCAACCCGTCTCCGATATTCCAGGATAATAAACTCTTGTCCTGACTTATGGAATACTTTCCGTTTTCAAGGTTTTCCGCTACAGTTACATAATTTCCAGACAAAACATCAAGTCCTACAACCTTATCCATAAGCTTAAGATAAAGCATCGCATTATCACCCATATATGCAAGTTCATCTATCGATTCCTTTAAACTTTGAGCATCAATTTCTGTTTTTACAAAAGCCAGCTTTGAAACTTTTTTTGTGCTCTCCATATATTTAAAAAGGCAAACACCTACAGCTCCTACATGAGATGGGTCAACATTATACCCATAACTTATAAAGTACAATCCGTCTCCAAATTTCAGCGGATAAATATAGCTGTTTTTTCCTACGCTGTAAACCTGTTCAAGACTTTCCTTTTTACTGTCTGATAAAAAAAGCTTATTATCTACTGGGAATGCAATTTTCTCACCTGTATTATCCGATATAGACCTGACATCTTTATTACCGATGCCTAAATCTATTTTCTTATTGTATTTAATATCTTTTGATAAACTTTGATTCATCGTTCTGGTATAATCCAGCATATAAAGTCTTTGTGTACCGGATTTGCAGATAAAATTCTCTTCTATATTATAAACTTTGTTTTCCGAACTTGCAGTAAAGCTGAAATGTATTTCTCCTACCTTACCATTATAATTTACAAGGCTCACCTCTTTTTCAGAAGGTGTAAGGTTCATTCCGTTATAGCTTATCATATTGAAATCAGACTTCAATGTTACATATTCAAGTCCTCTTGAATTCCCTGTACCGTCACTTTCAAGGTACACGGTATTGTCTTTTGCCGTATTGCTGTCAAAATTATTATTTGAAAAAGCATTTGCCATATCTATAAGTCTTTTGGCAAATTCGGTATTGCTCCTGACTATCCTGCTGTAATAATGAAATGTCTGTCCATTAGTATACAATCTAAGTTCAAGAAAATATTCTTTATTTTCTTCCACCAGACTTGACAGATGCAAATCTATAATATCGCCATCAAGTTTTGTCCTGTCTCCGCTTTCTACAAGTTCATTAGTATCAAATGTTCTTATACTGTAATCATACTCTTCAATATCTGCAATATTTGCATCTACCACTCTAAACTTCATACTGTAATCATCCAGTACCAATGACAGTATATTGTCGGCAGCCTCAACATCCGTCTCATCACTGTAACCATACATTTTATTTATATAATAATCTCCAAGTACATTATATAATCTTGGTATATTAATGTCACTTGCCTCAATATCTCCACCTGTAGTGTCAACTTTATTTTTTTTCAAAAAAGAGTATAATAAAAAACCTATTACCGCCAATAGGAATACAAATACAAATATAATATATCTAAATTTCTTAGTTCTCATAAAATTCCCTTATATCACATAATGTTTTAAAGTCAAATAGGGCTCTTAACCCCCAGTATTTTATTATACTATACTTTTTACTTTACTTGAAATATTTTTTAATTAAAAAATATTTATTACATACTTAGTTTATACTTGCTTTTTTTATTGTAATTGACTATACTTTTAAGTATATTAATGTACATTAGTTAATTAACTAATATGGAATTCTTAAACATCGTCTATTGTACATTTATTCGAAAAATTGGAAATTTTATTTTATAACACTATCAGGAGGTTTTATGAACGAAAAAACTGTAGACAGGCGAGTAAGAAAAACCAGATCGCAGCTTAGAAAATGTCTGAGTATCTTGCTTGAAACAAAGAAAATCCAAAATATCACGGTAAAAGAACTTGCACAGATGGCAGACATAAACAGAGGAACCTTTTACTTACATTATAAGGATGTATATGATTTGATGGAGCATATACAAGCCGATCTTTTAAAAGAATTTGAAGATATACTTACCAAGATAGCTCCTGATACAGACAATCTTGTACCTTTTATAGAAGCTTTATTTGTATTTATATATGACAATAAAGATATGGCAAAAATATTCCTACATGACGATTTGGATGCAAACTTCTCTAATGAACTCAGAAATAAATTGCAGACCTGTGTATTCAATAAGTATAAGGCTTTTATAAAGCAAAAGAATATGCCTTATTTTGAATTATATTACGATTTCATTCTTTCAGGAACACTCGGTCTGCTTGTAAGATGGATTGACAGTGAATTTGAGATGTCACCTCATGATCTCGCAGTACTTACTCTCTCATTTATACGCAACGGACTTACAAATATTATGGAATAATAAATCGAGCCTATGAAAAATTCATAGGCTCTTTTTATATCAGTTATTCTGACCTTCTTCTTCAAAATGCTTTCTTGCAAAATCCATATCCTGAACTATTTCCATTGTTCCAAGATATTTTTTATTTTTGTCTCTGACTGCCATATACTTTACAAGCATGTCCTTATTGTTCTTCTTCATCCAGATAGCAACTTCATCTCTGCTTCCATTTTTAAATCCTGATATTATCTCCCTTACCATCGGCTCTATCTTTGGAGGATGGCATGAATATACATCCCTGTCAATTGCCAATAACGGTCTCTTAAATGCTTTCGGACAATCATTATCATTGAAAAATCTGTTTATATCATCGGCATCTATAAATGTAATCTCAAGAGGCATGGTATCTAAGAGTGCAATAAGCTGCTCCTTTGTAAAATGTCCTCCCGGAAGTACTATCTCACCGTCAATATCGTCAAACTCTCTTTTAACTTTCTCGGCTTTATCAAAACTTTCAGGTACTATATCAAGACAGTTCTCATATCCCTTGCTGTCCAAATAAATATTTAACCAGTCCTCATCTGTAAAGTTCACTGTACATATCGGGAATAAAATATTGGCTTCTTTATAAATCATCTCCTGCATACGGGTGATCACAGCCTTTATATCCTCTATCCATTTCTCATCTTCTTTTTCGATTTTATCAAGTCTTCCAAGCTCATCTCTGATTTCGTCATCTACAGACCACATTACAGTAGCAGGACCCGAAACATTATATTTGGTCTTTAACAAAGGATATAAAAGATCGCCCTTCTTTGCATAATGCATTGAAACTTCTCTTATCTTTGAAAGTAGCGCTCTGTCTATCTCATTGTTTTCCATTTTAGCCAGAAATTCATTTATATACTTCTCAAGATTTTCATTTTCTCTTGTAAATGTAGAAAGCGGATGTCCCTTTGTCTCAATAAGCATTTTAGTGTCATCTTCATTTGCACCGTCAGCCATACTCATAGTATTCTTTATTTCATTCTCATTTCCAAGCTCATTGCTTGTTGTTCCATGAAACAGTGCCGAGTGAACATCACATAATTTTTGAACCTCCTGATACGGCATTCCCGATTCCATCAGTGACTGCTCCGCCTTCATTATTTCACTTGCATCTACAGATTCAAATTTTTCTCTGAAATCTTTTTGAACCGACTCTAAAGATTCACCTTTTGAGAGTCTTATCAAATACTGCTTGAGTAACTCGGTACTGTCTTCAGTGTTATTTGGTATACTCTCTGCTACCTCTTTTAATTCTTTTTCTTCTTTTTTGTCCTCAGCTATCTCATATCCATGCTCTCTAAAAACTTCTTTTATTTTTTCAAGAGGAATGCCCTTCATTTCAGCGCCCTTATTTATAGTAATAAAACGCCCCATAGAATTTAACATAACAGGATTTTTTATATCTTTAAATCCGAGACCTGCGAATATTTCAATAAAGTCAGGATATTCCTTTGCCAACTCAAAAACCGGTTTATTTAAATCAAGTATTTTACTCATATCATTCTCCTTTTCCCCATATAAGTTAGTATGCCCTAATTATAATCTTATAAAAAACATTTTTCAGTATCATATGTTACAACATTAAAAATAAATAAAAAAGGACCGACACTTAAAAAAGTGCACAGTCCAAATTTTAAAATTTATTCCGCATCTATTCCGTACATATTGCAAAGAGCAGCCAATCCACCCTGATATCCGCTACCTATAGCATTGAATTTCCACTCGTCACCGTTCTTATATAGTTCACCGAATACAACTGCGGTTTCTATAGAGAAGTCCTCACCAAGGTCATATCTTAAAAGTTCTTCACCTGTATTCTCATCAAATATTCTTACAAAGGCATTTGACACCTGACCGAAGTTCTGCCTTCTTGCTTCCGCCTCATAAATAGTTACTGTGAATGCAATCTTTGTGATCTCTGCAGGAACTCTTGAAAGATCGATCTTTATCTGCTCGTCATCACCGTCACCTGCACCTGTAAGATTATCTCCCAAATGACTTATTGCACCTGACGGATGATTAAGGTTTCCAAAGAATACGAAATCATTCTGACTTGAAACCTTACCTGAATCTGTCAAGCAAAATGCTGCCGCATCCAAGTCAAAATCTGCACCTGTATCATAGGCATTTGTATCCCATCCAAGTCCTACCACAACATTCTTAAGTCCCGGATTTCCCTTTGTTAGACTAACTTTTTGACCTTTTTTTAAACTAATTGGCATATTATCCTCCTGATATATCATTGATATATAAATTACCAAAATTTGTTACCTCAATAATATATCAATTATACTCATTTTTCAATCAGCTACCATGTAATTTAAGAATGTTTTCATTAAATCACCCTGGCTCCAAAAGGCATTAATGAAAGTTTAGCCAATTTGAAGAACTGAAGCCCAAAAGGAAAACCTATTATGGTTACACAAAGAATCACACCGGCTGTCGCATGAGCGATTGCCATAGGTATTCCAAGTATAATAAGCCAGATAATATTTACAAGAAAGCTTACCGCACCTCCGCCATATACCACTTCTTTTCCGAAAGGGAAAAATGCCAGTACGGCAAATTTAAAACATTGAAGACCTAAAGGTATACCTATAACCGTTATACAGCAAAGACAACCTGCAAATATCCACATCAGTCCACTCCAAAGTCCACAGAAAATAAACCACAAAACATTACCCAAAGTACCCATACTTACTCCTTATATTACCTTTATTTTGCGGGCAAGAAGCCATCCTCACCCTTTTACCTTTGTACAATAATAGACTAAATCTTATTATCCAACAAGGATTTTTTTGAAACCTTACATACAATACCGCAATCCGTTTTATATACCACCTTTACTACCGCACTCTCACCTATTTTATCATATAATCTTCCTGCACTGAATGATTCACCCAGCACTGTATACGGACTGTTTGCCACATACCCGATCTTACCCAGTCCTTCACATAGTACCTGTATAGCCTCTTTATCATATTCATTATCAGGCTCCTTCTCTAAGAAAAGTTTCACATCTTTTTCCAAAAATTCACTTCCGAAATAATGTCTTGTACCTGTAACTGTTATAAATACCTTTTCCATAACATCCTCCAATAAAGTTTTTCTTTGATTATAAAATAGCACATATGCTGTCCTTTAAAAAGGCCATCAAAAAAGGCTCTCACTTTGAAAGTAAAAGCCTTCTTAAATCTATTCGTATTTCATCACTTAGGCTGAAGATAAATACCACACACATATGATTTTCAAATTTTATACTTTTCTCAATTTTAGTATGTTATGCCACTAACTTTTATTTTAATTTTCCAATCCGCTTCAGATTCAATAAATAATTCCTTCAAATATCTCAGACAATCCTTTTCCATCAATACTAACACTGCCATACTCTTCATCTACATCAAATGTAATTCTATAGCAATCTTCATTATAGTCTAACACCTCTTTATTTTTCAGTTCGAAGTATCTTCCATATCCCTCACCTATTGTATATGAGGATACACCCGACTTATCCAGTATTTTCACATCAATATACATATCCCTTTTATCATCAGAGTACACAGGATAAATATATGTACCTTCCGGTATTGTTGCTGTATTTTTTTTAACTTTGCCATTTTCATCTACAACACTACATTTGATATCTGTCAAGGTTCTAATTACCGGTCCTGTCGAAACTCTACCCCTAATTTCATCTGACTGTAGCTTTCCGTCCTCACCTACAAACCACTCCTTAACTACCTGAATTAAATACAATATATCACACATTGACTCTCCACTAAAAGAATCGATATCTGTAAATGATTCATCTATTTGTTCATTTTTCTCAATATTTCCTTCAATATCCCAGTCAAAATCTATATTTTCAGCCGATAGATTGCTCCAGTCATAATTATCCGAATTTAAATCTTCAAGATCATAAATATACAAGTTTTTAAGTTCATCCTCAATAAACAAATACATATAATATTTGTCTTTCTTTTTTATTAGATAAGATTTTCCAAAATATCCTGACACCTCTCGATTTTGCAATCCTGCAAAAATCTTAACACCTATACCAAATATATGCAATGTTTCAGTATTCTGTTCGTATACTCTGTCTACATATACGGGTTCACTTGTGCCATCACCATCAATATCTACATGTAATGTCATATTTCCAACCACTATAGGAACAACATAATCATTTTCTTTATATATATATTTAGGTTCAAATATATTCTCGTTATTTTCAAAAGATATTGTAACAACCTGTGCTCCGTCAGTATCAGATCCCAAAACCCTTGTATCAAAATATACTGTTACACCAACCGGACTAATTGTCCAAACAAGATTCTCGTAATCACTATCTCTTAGACTATACACATATTCTGAAGGATTCTGGATATTGATCTCCTCATAGTCCTCATATATCCTTTTATCCACCAGCTCGAAAAATGTTTTATCATCTTTTACCACATCCAAAAAGTTCAGCCTATTTCCTGTTGATGTATCAAAGCTTACAGAGCTCCTTGAATATTTTTCAGATGCACCATAATCATATTTTTTATAATTGAGTATGCTCACCACATCTTTATCGGCTCTCATTATATAACTGTCAGTTTCTTCTTTGAGAATTTTTTCGTCATATCCTTCCAGTCTATTAAGCTTTTCTTCTTTAGCTAAGCCTTCGAATGTTTCTCTTGTATCTGCAAATTGTTCATCTATTTCTTTATTATATTCTTCAAATGCTTTTATAAGAGGCTCATATTCTTTTTTATCCTCTTTCAGTTGTATATACTTATACTCTATTTTATACAACGTATTCCCATAATCATCATATAAACTCTCTCCTACTGTCTTTATAAGTATATGTGGCTTTAAATTTGAATGCTTTTCTCGTTTTTCTTTGACTTTTTTATTACCCCTACTTTTAGAATCCTTCTTGATTGAGCCATTTTCCTTTGACTTTTTAACTATATTTTCAGTTTCAGACATATCATTACCAATACCTATATTAAACTGAGGTATACATGATATTAATGAGAACATAGCCAAAATGCAAATCATCAGTAGCTTTATTTTATACTTCATTTTACTAACCTCCATATCAATATTATGATGAATACGTAATTCCTTCAAATAACTTATCTAAACTCTCTCCATTAACTCTAATATCCCATATGGGTTCACCATGCTCAATTTCTATTCTGTAGCAAGGTCCATCATAGTCTAAGAGGCTATAATCCTTTAACTCAAAATATCTGTTATCTGCTCCGCTCCATTTATTTTCTTCTACATATTTTTTATCTACAACCCTGACATCTACATAATTTTCATTATCTGTGTAAAGCAATAATATATATGAGTCTTTCGGCAAGGTAGTGTGTTTACCTGTTTTCCCACCGGTATCTACCTCAATACAATCAATACCACTAAGAGTATATAGAATAGGTCCATTCGTTATTTCATAGCGACTACCATTCGGAGCCGGATATGCTTCATCATCTATAATCCATTCTATTGCAGTTGTATTTGTTCCAAATGTGTCATATCTCATTTCACCAAAAAACGAGCTTGCATCAGTAAAAGTTTCCATTATAACATGTGATTTTTCTGTATTATCACTTCGTTCCCAAGTTATATCTCTATTTGCCAAACGGACTACTGTATATTCATCTTCTTTTTTCTCTAATGCAGAAAGATCTACTCTATAGAGCAATGTGATATCATCCACCTCACCTACAAACAAATACATATAGTATTTGCCATTCTTTTTTATAATATATGATGTATAATCATATCCATAAATCTTTTCACTATCTTCATCTCCAACATAAACCTTTAATCCCGAATACAAACCATCATAAACTTCTTCCCCCTCTGCAAGAACTTTATCAGTGTAAACAACTTCCCTTTCTCCGTCCCCATTTATATCCAAAGATAACTTCATATCTCCTAGAAGAGGAATTACATAATCATCTCCGGTCTTTGTATATTTAGATTCAAATATATTCTTTGCCTCATCAAAGTACACTGTCACTATCTGTGGGTTTTCAAGTTCTCCATCTTCGTTATAAATATCAAAGTAAATTGAAATACCTTCGGCATTAACAGTCCAAGTAAAATCGTTGCCGGTTTCCCTTGCCTGCTCTGACGGAGTTACAAAATCATTATATGGATAGTACTCTTCTGCTCTATCATCTGCCAACTCAAAGAACCTCTCTTTGTCTTTTACTACATCTGAGAATTCAAGTTTCTTACCGGTTGATGTATCAAAATTGAATGAATAACGATGATACTCAGGGCTTCCGCCACCATAATCAGCATGTTTATAGTTAACCACACTTACTATGCTTTTATCAGCTCTTACTATATAAGTTTTTGTATCAACTCCGGGTATTTCATATATATATTCTCCTTCCACATTTTCTTCTTCATACGCATGATGTGGTTTGCTTGACAATTCCCTCAGGTACTTTTCAAATTCTTTGTCCGCCTCTTCATTATACTTGTCAAATGCCATAATCAGCGGTTCAAACTCTTTACTATTTTCTCTTAGTTTAAGATGAACATTATTTATTGAATACAAATACCTAAAGCTTGGGTCAGGTTCAAAGGAACTTTCACTGTTTTCCTCTAAAAGTATATGTGGTATTTCATATACTACACTATCATCTACAATATCTTTGCTTGAATCCTTTTTTTTCTTATTTCCCTCATTTTTTTTACTATCCTTCTTATCGTTTTTCTTTCCGGATTCTATTCTACTTGTTCCAACTTCTTCATTTTTTCCCTGAGTTCTTATACAAGATACTAACATAAGCATAATCAAAGCCAAAAGTAGTATCACAAAGAAGTTTTTTATATTTTTCATCTTACCCCTCCAATTTGCATTACATCTCTAAAATCTATTGTGCTTCATTTTAATAAAAACTATTACTGCTTAAACCATTAATATCATCTTTTAATCTCAAAATATATTACCTAACGAATACTCTTTCTCTATCTATTAAAATATTATCTGATGAATACCATAAAAATATGGTATTCTCCTTGTCTCAGTACTGTATAAAAAGGGGG
>NZ_AZXX01000099.1:0-126376 GCF_000512995.1 Lachnoanaerobaculum sp. MSX33
CACATTTCTAATTATTTTAAGAGTGCGGTGGCTTTGCAACAGAGGAACCACCTTAGTTCTAAAATCATCTAGCACAATACTTCCAATCCTATCATTGTGAATATATCTGCTTTTTATTTCCAACTTATCACCTTGGTTATTGCTTCCGGGATAATAATAACACAAAGCATGATTTTTTAAATTTCTCCATTCTACATTAGGTTCTCTACTTCCCTCTATCAAATGATATACATAAAAAGCCAATTCCTTACTTCTGTCTTGATTTTCAAACCTGAATTTATTCAAATATTTGTTAAATGCACTGTATTCATCCTCTCCAAAACCTTTCAGTTCTTCACTATTAAAGTATAATATTTCTTTATCTTGATAATAATAAGGAAGCATAGATTCTATAAATGTAAGAGCCTGTTGAATCAATCCTCTGTTTACACACCAGATGATAAGGTCCAAAATATTGGGGTTTTTTAGCAGATCACCATATTCATCTTTTATTTTTTGCTCAAAGATTCCCAGTGATGTACCTTTCAAAATACTCTTTCCATCTTCATTTACACCGGTTTGAAATTCGTTTCCAAGTTCTTTCAAGCCCTCAATAAATGCTTTAGGATCAGACATCTGTGCACCCAAAGAAATCTTTTTCATATGTTCTATGGTTTGCTTTGCTATCTTTTGTACAGCTGGATCTGCTCCTGTTAGATATGAAAACTCATTTTTGCTATCAAAGTATTCTGATAATACATCTGCATTACCAAAATGCAAAAAATCATTGATGCCTGAGAAAAAGCTAAAAATATTAAATGCAGCACTTTGATCTTCTATTCTTCCTGAAGCCATATTTATACCCATTATCATCTTTGGTCTTATTGCTTCTCCCACTGATAACAGTGAGATAACTGCACCTAGAGCAATTACTACATCCCTTAGTCCTCCATGAGTATCAATATATAGTCTGAATGATTTTTTTTCCTGATTCTTTTTTCTACGTATAAACTCTGCCGCCGTTGCAATAGCTCCCAATTCATCTTCCGGAAAATAACATTCCTCTTCCATAGATGCAGGTATTAAAGGAACAGACGGATCAATAATATCAGCTTCCTGAAGTCTATGTTCAATTGGCAGTTGATTTTTATATAATTTTTTCACCTGATAGTTTATTTTATGTTTTCCTTTTTCAGGTGATTCATCAATTCTTTCCTTAAGATACGATACTGCACTGTGTATATTACCATTGCTGTCAATTCCATTCTTTTCATCCTGTTCCAAGGTTTTCCTGCTGCACAACATTATAATATTTACCTCATCTTCCGGAGGCATTCTCTTCAAAAAATAACGGACTATACTTTCTCCTTGAGATTTGCAGTCATCAATAATAATATCTTTTCCGTCGTTTCCTATACCTTGAAATTGATCTCCAATTTCCATTCTCGGGTGATTTCTTCCGTTAAATGTACTGACAGCCATAAGTATTGTGGATGACATAATATATTTCCCCCTATTACATAATAAAAATTGGTTTAGTCTTTGCGAAATTCCACCGATTTCAAACTCTGATCTTCATCTTTATAATTCGGCAATGTATTTGTCGGTTTATCATCCTTTTTTCCAAACATCCAGTTTTGAGAAAACCACTGTGCTGAAGACAAGTCATTATCCTTTAGGTCTCTTTCAGGTATATTGCTTTTATTTATTACATTTGGATATTTCACTTCCGTATTAGAGTTTAAGTCAAAATCCAACACCTTACTTATATTATCTAAGGAATTATGTATATCAGTTAAAGGAACATCAAATTTATTATCACTAAACAAATCCCACACCTTTATATCATTTACTAAGTTAGTACATGATTTAATTATATACTTATGTTCTTTTGACTTAAATTCTCTTATCTGAATATTCTCAACTACTATCTTCGCACTTCCGAATCCTAAAGGCTTTCCATGCCCCAACTTATAACAATGTTTTCCGTCTTTATCATTTTCCCCAAGACAAAGAAGTGTTGCAAGCTCGGCAAGTTGTTCATCTGAAATATTTTCAAAGTACACTTTAAAAGTAAAACTACCCTTATCTATTCCACAAATCTTTGTATATACTTTATCTTCAGGTAGATTTTTTAATTTATTATAGTCAGGTTTAAAATGCCAATAAAACTTTCTACCTCTGATATTACATTTAGAATCATCATAACCGGATAAATAATTATCGGTTTTGGCATAGAAAGGCAAATATGACGGATGTGGTGTACGCAGTTCTGTAAGATTATATTCCTTAATTGAATCCAAAATATTACCTTCGAATATAGCATCTGTAATTCGTATACTGCTGCCCAGTCCTTCCTCATTTCCGACCATACCGAACAAGCTGCAAGCTTTACAAAGCTTTTTTAAATCTGCACATGGCATCTTATTTTTCTTTTTAAGAATACTGTCTATTGGAGTATAATATTTAAAACGACCTATGCTTGCAAGAGAAAAATAATATTTTCCATTGACTTCCTTATACCAAATCGGTAATACACCACCATTTCTTTCAAAAGCTTCCAAATCTACATTTGCATACCCTCCATGTTGATCCGCATTCCACTTTTCGATTGATTTGACAAACTTTTGATTGACTTTTTCATCCCTATATACTTTTAAAGTATCTTTTAATGCGTCAAAAGCTTGTTTTATAATATTGGGTGTTATTTTTTCTATTTTATTTTGTTCAGAAAATATACTCTCATATTTTTTGTTTGAAATATATTCTCCAATATAGTAATATCCGGATTTTTTGGCTTCTTCATTACCGATATCCGTCGCATAATACTGTATAATATCTTTACCGTTAACATTTACTTTTTTAGTATGCAAATTGAAAGAAACCTGTTTTCCATAATCTTTTGCAATATCTTCATATGACATCGTGGAAAAGTTAGGGTCTGTAGGTTTTCCAAGTTCTTTAAAATACTCATCTATTTGGAATTTATATCTCTTAGCTTGGTGTAATTCCCAGTTATTGCCTATCTTTTTTATAAGCCCGGGTTCAAATGCCTTTTTAGGTCTGGTTGTAATATATTGATTAGGCTTAGCTGTGGCATAACAAGAGTCTGTCAGTGTTTCATACATATTTCGAAGAGGACCTCTTATAGAACTTCCAGTAATTATAGGTTTAGTGTTTTCACCTACACCAATATGTAAGAATTTATAAGCATAATGTTCAGACTTATTATCATCACTGCTGTCGTTTGAAGAATCATCATTTCTAAATTTACTTTTATCAAAAGGATCAGGAATCAGTATAGGAGTTTTTGGATATATGCGACAAGTGAATACTCCGGTATTGCCTCCCCTTTTGGCCATACTTTCATATTTTTTTGTTTCTTCTCCTTCTATAAATGTATATGGATTGATAAAATAATTGTTATTACTAAATTTATAGCCCATTATTTTTCTCCTTTCAAATCCTTACTATAGTCCCTTTTATCAGCACTTTCAAAGTCAACCAAGCGGTAATCCCTTATAAACGCCTGACCTGATTCATTATCCACTCCAAAATAATGACGAATTCTTATTGCGGCTCTGTCTAAATCCGCTATATCTTTTGGAAGATTATAACTTCCGCCGGCTGTTGTATTCATTACCCCGGGAGCTTTGTTTGACCTGCTTGTATCAATGTCAAGAAGCTGAATTTCATCAAAGTAGTCCACGCCTTCTTCTTTATTATTATCTTCTTTCTGACATCTATAGATGAAATCTTTCCCTATATCACTTCTAAAGAGCTTCCATTCTTTGTTCTTGTCAAAAACACGAAGTTCCAACAGCTTATTCACATTTTTAATAATGTCTTTATTCCAAATACCTACATCAAATTTATTTGTATACTGTGCAACAAAGAATGTACTGTCTGTAGCATCAGGAAAGTCTTCATTTATTTCATTTAATACTTTTTCTATATCATTATTTTTGACCTGTATGTGTTCCATTCTCTGTCTCCTTTTTTCCAATCAACGCTTTCAAAGTCTCATATAGTTTGTCAAATACTACAGAGTTTGTTTCACCTTCAAGCTTACATTCATTCAGTTTCACTCCGTTTATTTCCAGTATGGAAAAAATACCTCTCCCTACAGATGTTGCTCCTCCGACTGCCAAATATCCTTCATGTAGGTCTGTCAATGTGGCTGCCAAAGCATTGGTAAAATCATCCGAATATACTACAGCTGTATTATACGGATCTCCAAAACCGATATCCAATGTAGTCTCCCCACCTATGTATATTTTCTCTGTAAACAATGCGCCTTCTGCAGTACTTCCAAGGAATCTGTCGATAGCATTTCTGGACATTTTTTTAAACTGCCCGCCTGTCAGTTTGCTTTCATTAAAATAAATAAGTGACTTCTCTTTTACTTTACTGTTTACAGTACCGAAATAATAATAAGTTTGAATATCATCTTTACCTCTTTCAAATTTTTTTACCTTACTGCAATCAATCAGCTCTTCCATTCTATGACCTATAGCTCCTGCCCAAGTGGTACCGGGAATAACCGCCACCTCTTCAGGTGATTCGTTCTTATCAAACTTTACAGTCGTCAGCTGTTCTTGGTCAGGAGAAGATTCTTCATCACTACATTCTGTACTGTATCTTCTTATGGAAAGTCCTCCTTCCAACTTAAGTTTTAATGAAAGCTTCTTACTATCTTTTAATGTCCATTTTTTATCTTCATTTAGAGTCTTTAGCATATCTTCATATGAATCGCCAACTTTCCATGACTCGTCATCAAAAAGATTGAATTCCAACCAATCCTCTATACCATTATCAGGATTTTTTACAAGTTCAAAGCTTCTTCTAATGATTTCTACATTACATATTTTGCCAAATCCCCTGGTAGTCTTTGCACCGAATCTTATATCCGTTTCTTTCCAGATTTTTGCAATATTTATCAGTACTTCATCTGCTTTTACCTTTTCATTTATATCAGATTGTTCCTCGGATATCTCTATAAAAGTTTGAAACTTACAATCACCTTCCAAAATTTCCCAATCGAATTTTGCCTGTTTTTTTGCACTTTTATACTCATTTAGGGCAACACCGTCCCTTTGAGAAATACGGTATTTAGGATTTCCATCCTTATCTTTATTATCTCCTACTAAAGTAGCATCATAAAATATGATTCTACTCTCTATAATATCATCGTCACTATTGAACTTATTTCCTGTATTGGTTGGTGAATATCCAAAGTAATACTTCCACGCCTTCTCATCCATAATCCCCTGACAGGCTTCTCTAAGCACTCCGGCCACGGCACTTCCAGGAATATAAGGAATCCCCCTTGCATCACGTAAAATATCCTGATCTGTGATATCATTTCTTCCACTGCCGATACATAAAGGAGAGTCCGGTTGAAAGGTTATTTTTAAATAATGTTTTTTTATAATTTTCCCCATTTCACTGCTCCTGCTAATTAAATTTTTTCAAATACTTTTGATTTGCCAACAATTCAAGCATCAAATTACCCCACCAAGTAAGAATATGCGAATTAACTTTTTTCTCATCCGTCAGTTGGCATAACAAGCTATAAATCTTACATTTTTCCGATTCATTATACTTATCCGTGTTTGCTCCAAGTATCTTTTTAATATCCAAACTGCCTAAATCATTTTTATCAGGTAGCTTTGTCCCGAAGAATCTCTCTGCAACTTTTCCGATCTCATTTCTTTCCGTATCACGCTTTATAGATACAATACGTTTTGCAAAATCAATATACTTCTCATTTGCAACCGATTCACTGTCAGGTAAAGTCTCTTTTACAATAAGATTCACACGCCCTATGGTAGATGGAGACATAATAAGCTTTGAATCGTCTTTATCCATTTTTACAAGCATATCTTCAAGTATATTTTGGTAAAGTACTTTATATAAGCTCTGTTTCAATATCTCTTTGACCTCATCATTAACATTAGAAAGCTCATTATCAGCTTTTGTGGATTTATTATCTTCATTATCCACTTTTAATTCGTATGGAAGTTCATCTCCTTTATAAATACTGACCTTTCCGAAGCCCTCTAAGTTTCGTTCGCCTACATAATAATTTTTGATATCGACATCTTTTGCTGCTTTATATACAAATGTAGAACCTGACTCTATTCCTGCAATAGGAGCTTTTCTAAGATTCCAAACACCAGAATAACCATATATCATTGCAGGCTGTATGGAACAGAACGGGTAATCAGTCTCTCCTATTTGAATATCTTCATCCGCTTTTTCATTTAATAATCCAAGCTGTTCTCCAATAATTTTATATACTTTCTTTGGCTCCTGTGTGTATCCGTAATCATCAGAAAAAATGCCTCTTGAGGCCAATGAAACATATATCAGCTCGCCTTTTTTAACATTAAAATCCTTGATTATGTCGGTATTTAGCGATATAATACGGCATTTTCCATACTGCGCAGTCTTTGACTTTCCGAAATTGAAATTAGTGTTTTTTAAAAGTCCTAAAAGAAGTTCATAGTATTGACTGCCGCATATAATATTTCCTGCAAAGATTTGTCCTTCTTTCAATGCAGTCTGTGAATACAGCAGGGCATCATCACCTCTTCTGTGGTGATAGATGACCCTTTGCTTCGGCTCACAATCTAAAATATTCAAAGCACCGGACTTATTTGATTTTTCAAGGTATAAATATTTGCCTTTTAATTTCTTTGGTTGATTTCCGTTTGCAGGATTATAGTCATCACTGCTATAACCTTGATTCTCTGAATATTTTAAGCTGTTTACATATTTCTTGCTTTTTTTCATCTTGTTTAAGAATGAAGGTGCCGGATAAAAATTATGTTTTCCATCTGAAATATTAAAATCAGAATATATGGTATCTCCGTTTAAAAACAAACGAACAAACTCTTCATCATCTGCACTGTTACCCTCTATACTAAGATAGCTTCCTGCCAAAGCCCCCAACACAGACTTACCTGAAATATACTTAAGTGTAGTATTTTTATCATCTCCACTGATTATCAATGGACCAGGGTTTTCAAAAAATACAGTAATATTAAGTTTTTGATTTAAATCTTTATTTATTTCAACATTTTCAACAATTTTAATATAATCTTTTGTATCGGCTGCTTTATCCTCTGCCTTAAACTCGCATTTTACACATCCAAGTCCACGATTTCTATTCATACCTATATGACGAAGTGACTTACATATCTGTTTTAATTTATATTCTTGACCATCCGGGTATTCTACCTTTGCAATGAACTCAAGTCTGTTTTCTTTATCAAAAGGTGAAAATTGATGGATGGTTCTTGTAAATCTAAGTGAATTATCATCAGCAACACCGTTTTCCATTCTTGTTTGCGCCTTCACATCGGAAAAAAGATCCAGTACTTCATAAGGTGATATATATTTTTTGATTTCTTTGTTTTCTTGTAGAAGTTTCAGACCCACCTTTATCTGTTCATATCCTGATATATACGCATTCTCAATTTTGATACCCTTTGTAGAATCATCGCCGCTTACTCCAAACAGATAATTTAAAGGATCTGTAGATTCTTCCCACAATCCCGAGTCACTTAAAAGTTTTGCACATTCTCTTAAACACCCCTTCAGTCTTCTTGCCGGTATAAAAGGAATTCCAAGGTCATCATGCTCCGCCTCGGAGTCAACAGTTCCATAGTATGAATATCCGTTTCCCGAACATAGATCAGAGTACAGTGTAATATGTATTTCACCTTGTTTCTTATTCTGCATTTTCTTCCTCCTCTTCTTTTGCCTTTCCATATCCTGTATCATACATACGTACAAGATCCTTTAGGAGTTTCTTATTATTTATAAAATACTCAATACTCTCAATATCTGATTTAAATCCCATGCTTTCCTTCTTATCTTTTGACATATGAGCTATAATTCGTCTAAGCTCTGTTCTTAGTGCTGATTCTGAAAGCGATACGGGGATTGCCAAACCTTTAATATTGCTTCTGCCAAGAAGTGAAAGCTTTGTATGGAAATCTTCAACATCTCCCAATGTAAGGAGATTATCCTCTTTCAGCTTTTCTATTATTTTTTTATTATCAGCCTCTTCTGTTGCTTTTCCTTTTTCCCAAGGCGGCAAGTTTTTATTTTTTACAGGTTTATAGTGATAAGATGTCTTTTCTTCAACATTACTTTCCACCAACCAAGGTCTTGAATTGTCATTATCTCCATTTTCTTTACGAATATCACTTAACTTAAAGACTATTCCGCCCTGACAGTACTCAAAGTCCATAAGATTGGCCAATGTCAAGCCATTATCCTTCATATAATTTTTGCAGGTGTCCTCACAGCACTGCTCGGCAATACGGTATGCATCTGAGAATGGTGTATGACTGTGGAAAATAGCCGCTCCCGCACATGATGAATATGGTGAAGGTATCTTTGAAAGATATTCTTTGATAATCTCATAAGATTCGTCGGCTCTACATATAATAGTCATCTCATCTCCGGCTCCGATTAGGATTCTGCTTCTAAAGCGTTTTTTATCTGAGGACTGCTTCTCATCTTCTTTTAACATATCCTTCTTTCTGTCATCAATAAAAGTTTTCTGTATTTTCTTAGAAAATTCTCTAAGTAAATTTACGCAGTCGTCATAATTTTTCTTTCCATTTAAGCATGCCTGTACCTTGGCACCCATAGCATTCCCGTCAATATAAAATATTGCCAACATGCTGTCTTCACCCTTTGTCTCGGCCACGATATTGTCTAATATCGTCTCACCCATCTCATCACCATGCTTCCTGACTTCTTCCCAATATTTTTTCAGCTTGGCATTGGTCTCTGTAGAACATTTAAAATATGACTTTCCTGAAGCACTGATATCTTTTGGTGCATGATCATACATATAAGTCAAAGGCATTGATGATACCGGAGATGTCTGTACTATCGGTAAACTTCCATATGGCTGTGTATAAAGTGCAATGCTTTCACGAAATCTGTGCCTTTGATACAGCCTCTCATAATCTCCCGGATTCTTGGAATCATCACTATGGTAGTTATCTTCTCTAATGTTTCCGATATATGTGGCAACTACTCTTAAAGTTCCTATCTCTTTTAATATTTTCTTTGTAAAAATCTCTGTGGTCTTTTTCATTGCTTCTTCATTCTTATAAAGCATCAAGAAGTTTCCACCTCCGTCATAGACAATCTCACCTATATACTGATCACCGTTCATTCTCTCTTCAAATTCCTTGAAGCTAAATTTCTTAAGTTTATCTTCGTTCGGATCATACCTAAAAACAGCATCACTACCTTTAAATTCTTCATTTATCCGGTCTCTATATACCTTTGCGGCATCATATAAGTAATCTTTAAACAAATCTCTGATTATTAAAGATGCTCCAACAATCTCCTTTAACTTTGAACTCTTATAAATAAATTCCTGTTTTCCTCGTATATCATACATACATAGTACATAATCTTTTTCAGCCATAGCTTCTCCTTTAACAATATCACTTTTAAGACTTTGGTATCAGATCTGTTCAAACATCCCGAATCCTTGAGAATTCCTTGAGCCCAAACCTGTATCATATAAAAACTGCAAGCTTTCTATATCCGACTTTAATGTAAAACTTCCCTTCCAAGCCGTTATAAATATTTCACCTCCAAACTTTGTTACATATTTATTTCTTGCTACGTTAAAATCCTTATGTGGAAGTAAAAATATTCTGGTACTGTTCTTTTTTCCTACTACAGCCTTAAATTTTCTTTGAAAGTTCTTTGTTAAGTAGTAATTAAAGTATGGATCTGTCGGTTCAAGATAATTTGTTTTTGTTTTCTCACCTTCCCGATATGCAATATCTACACAAACAGGTGACAGCATTCTGATTTCCATTTCTTCATACAATATCTTGGTATTGGTCACTTCATATCGAATCAAAAAGATTCTCTGTCCTGCCAGTTCAAATACTTCTTCATTTTCCAATGCCTGCGCAAGTACCTCGCAGAAAAAAGGAACAGGACTTCTTATTTCCCACTCTATAACATTGTAAAACATTATTTTAGAACCCGACACTTGAAAATGACCCTTCAACAAGCTGAATACAAAGAGTTTAAAACTTTGTCCTTCGGTTTGAAATCCTTTATTATGTAGAAAATCTGAGAATTCAGGATATTCAGAGAGTCTTTTATAAATGAATCCCTGTAGAATATGATGATATGAAATAGGTAATACAAGCTTATCCTCTATCTGAAAATATAGTTTAAATTCCATGTCAACTCCTTTATAAGCTCTTTTTATTTAATATCTTCTGAACTGTACAAATTCAAACAGCATCTCTTTATGATATTTTCCGTCATCATCTTTCCACTCTTTGACATTGCGTTTGCTGCAAGCTGCGACTACATCTATACCTTCATTTTTTAACAGAGTTACCACTCTGAATGATAGAGTAAACTCTCCCTGTAAAAGTACTACCTTATCATTCATTGATAATATCTTTTCTTTATACTCATTTGCCATGGCATCCAACTGTTCTTCCGTATAAGCAGGGTCCACAGGAGGGAAAGGAATCTCCTTGATATCTCCATATATACTTGCTGCTTTTTTTTGTTTTTCGTCCCACATATCATATGGATGATTGGTAAAGTTAATCATAGCTTACTCCTCGTATTTGATATATTTTTTTCTATAAAAATATCCGGCATATATTGCCGGATATAAAAAATTTTATTTGTATAGTTTACATATAGGCTTAATATCCATCCTTCGATTTATTACTTATACATTTTACAAGGTGCTTTTGTCAGAATATATTATTTACTGCGAATACTAAATAAAATATATCGTATAATATTGATATTTTAACTATGTCAAGTAGGCTGTTTTCTCATTATAATAAATATATTCTTATTACACTTGTATAGATAAATATCAACTAAATCAATCAAAATAGTAACTTGATTGGAACTATATTAAGCATATCTGAATATTATCGTAATTTTTTTGCAATAAAATGTCAATACATTATTATTTAACTTCTATGTATACGAAAAATAACGGCCAAAGCAATCCGCTTTGACCGTTATTCTATATTAAATATTAAATTTCATACATCAATTATTATTACATGTTCGAAATCATCCAATAAACTATAAAGTCTATAGATAATCTTAATACAACGCTTAATACCGTCCAAGTTAAAAATCCTATTAAGGCAACCTTCAGTGCAGCTTTTGCTTTTTTAGGATACATACTCTTCCATGCAAAGTATAGAGTCAAACCTATTACAGGAATAAAGAAACATAAAACATTTATACCGGTACTTGGCTCATCGAGTTCATTGGTATTTGCCGTGTTTTCAACAGAAACATTTCTTATAGTATTTTCATTACCGACTGTATGTACAACCTGTTTTCCGCACACGCTCATACTCCACATAATGAAGAATATACAGACTTCATATACATAAAAAGATATTTTCGCCATAATCCATAGAACAATATTTAAAGTTTCAAAACTGAATAAATCCTCAAATATAAAAGTAAGTTCATAGTAAATAAGGTAAATTGAACTTACCGTATGGCGCAATACTGTTAAAATCAATATGAATCCGCAAAATTTAACAAGAGTTTTATTTTTGCTTAATGCCATTATACATAGCACAGCAAATACGATACAATTATCAATTGCCGCTACAAAATTTGTAGGAGCTAAAAATACAGTTTTAAAGAAATCAGGCAACAAAACCCCAATCCCACCATATTTTAAGGTATACATTATCCCCGGTATCGATGATATGACAATCAATAATATTGGCACAGCCAATATTATTTTGTTCTTTGAATTCAGAACTAAAAGCCCTACTATCATTACTAAAGAAAGAATACATAACAATGAAATATAAAACGGAACACCTATCATTGTTCTTTGGCTGTCAAATATGTCAACAATATAAACCATAAATCTGGATAAGATGTAAATACCCGCCGATACTAAAGCTGTTTTTTTTGATAAAGTTCGGTATTTCCGCATTACCTTGTATTTCTGCATTACTTTGCATTTCTACATTTCTATAGGTTTTATCCGGCTTATCTTTACTTAATATAACATTGCTTTCACTTTGTACAGGTACGCCGCAAAAACCGCATACTTTATCACCATCTTCGAGCTGTTTACCGCAATTTGAACAAAACATATATGCACTCTCCTTAAATTACAGGTCTAAAAATATATACTACATTTTTATTATACCACTTTTCCCGTATAAAGTTGATAATATTTTCCCTTTTGTTCCAATAAGCTTTCATGTGAACCGCGCTCTATTATTCTGCCCTGCTCAAGTACCATTATTACATCCGAGTTTTTAATGGTTGAAAGTCTGTGAGCAATTACAAATGTAGTTCTTCCTTCCATCAATGAGTCCATACCGGCCTGTACAAGCTGTTCTGTTCTTGTATCAATTGAAGATGTAGCCTCATCCAAAATAAGTACAGGTGGATCTGCTAAAGCAGCCCTTGCAATAGAAAGGAGCTGTTTTTGCCCCTGTGAGAGATTTGCGCCTCCCTCATGAAGGAATGTATTATATCCGTCAGGAAGTCTTTCTATAAAGCCGTCTGCATTTGCAAGTCTTGCAGCTGCTCTACACTCCTCATCCGTAGCATCAGGACGTCCGTATCTGATATTTTCCATAACGGTATCTGAGAAGAGATTTGTTTCCTGAAGAACCACGCCCAAAGATCTTCTAAGGTCGTCTTTCTTTATCTTTTCTATGTTTATACCGTCATATCTTATCTTACCGTTTTGAATATCATAAAATCTGTTTATAAGATTTGTTATAGTTGTCTTACCTGCACCTGTAGAACCTACAAAGGCAATCTTTTGTCCCTTGTTTGCAAAGAGATTTATATCATGTAATACTATCTTTTCAGGTACATATCCGAAGTCGACATTTTCAAATACAATATTTCCTTCAAGTTTTGTATATGTGATTTCACCGTCAGAATGTATATTCTTCCATGCCCAAATACCGGTTCTTGATTTTGACTCCGATATATTTCCCTTACCGTCTATTTTTGCATTTACCAGTGTAACATAGCCTTCATCTTCTTCTACAGCTTCATCCATAAGTGCGAATACTCTCTGACTTCCGGCAGCCGCCATAACTACCGCATTAAGCTGTTGTGATACGGTCATAAAAGGTCTGTTAAATGCTTTTACCAGTGAAAGGAATGCGGCTATAGTTCCTATGGTTACACCGAAATGACCGTTTATAGCCAGATATCCTCCGACTACAGCTATTACTACATAGCTTAAGTTTCCTATTTGAGCAACTATAGGCATAAGTATATTTGCATATCCGTTTGCTTTTGAAGCGGCCACACAGAGATCTTCATTTATACCCTTAAATCCCTCTATGTTCTTATCTTCATAGTTGAATACCTTTACAACCTTTTGTCCGCTTATCATCTCTTCTATATATCCGTTGACTTTTCCAAGTGTGGCTTGCTGTATTCCGAAATATTTACCCGATAGACTTGCGGCCTTACCTGAAGCCTGTACGGAAATAATAATCATAATAACCGATACCACCGTCATCATAGGGCTTAAAATAAGCATTGTTACAAATACGGCGACAAGTGAAATCAATGCTTCCACCAGCTGTGGGAAGGATATTCCTATAAACTGTCGCAATGTATCTGTATCATTGGTGTAGATTGACATGATATCACCATGTGAATGTGTATCAAAATATCTTATAGGAAGTTTTTCCATATGTGCAAAAAGATTTCTTCTTATCTCACGCATGGTTCCCTGTCCTACATTTACCATTATTCTATTGTATGTATATGCGGCTAACACACCGGCTGTAAATATACATATCAGTTTACCTATCTCAATTGCAAGCGGAGTAAAATCAGGATTACTTTCTTTTGTAAGAGGAATTATATAATTATCTATAATATCCTGCATAACGGAAGCACTCAGTGAACTTACTACCGCCGATATCAGTATTCCTATAATTACAACAAAGATACTTTTTTTATAGTTCTTTAATACAAGTGATATTACTCTTTTCATGCTGTCACTTGCAACAACCTGTATAGTTTGATTTATACCGCCTTTTTCTCTATTTATTCCCGACATTATACACCTGCCTTATCAAAATCCGCATTGCCTTCAGACTGCGCATTTGCTGTGGATCTGTATATCTCATTAGTCTCAAGCAATTTTTCATGTGTATCAAATCCGACAATCTTACCGTTATCCATTACAATGATCTTATCAGCCTCTTTTATGGATGATATTCTTTGAGAGATAATGATTTTTGTAGTATTCGGTATCTCTTCTTTGAACGCTCTTCTTATCTTTGCATCTGTAGCGGTATCAACAGCAGATGTAGAGTCATCAAGTATCAATATCTTAGGATTTTTAAGCAGTGCTCTTGCAATACAAAGTCTCTGCTTTTGCCCACCCGATACATTGCTTCCGCCACGCTCTATCCATGTATCATATTTTTCAGGCATTCTTTCTATAAATTCGTCGGCACAAGCAAGTTCACAGGCTCTCTTTATCTCATCCAGAGTAGCGTTTTCATTTCCCCAACGAAGATTGTCGATTATACTGCCTGAGAAGAGTACATTTTTTTGTAATACCACACTTACCGCATCTCTAAGACTCTTTATATCATAATCCTTTACATTCTTTCCTCCCACATATACTTTTCCCTGTGTGGCATCATAAAGTCTTGGAATAAGATTTACCAAAGATGTCTTTGAACTGCCTGTACCACCGATTATTCCTATCGTCTGACCTGATGCTATATGAATATTTATATTTGACAGTACAGGCTTTCCGATACCTGCTTTATATGAAAAGCTTACATCATCAAAGTCGATGCTGCCGTCCTTTACCTCTTTAGACGCATTTTCCTTTGACTTAATATCACTTTCCTCCTGCAAAACTTCCGCAATTCTCTTTGCACTTGCTTCAGATAAAGTAATCATTACAAATGCAAACGAGAGCATCATCAGAGATATAAGTATACTCATTATATATGAAAAAAGAGATGTAAGTTCACCTGTTGTTAATGCTCCGGCTACGATTCTTTTTGCACCGAACCATGACAGTGCAATTATACAGGCATATATTGTAAGCATCATCAAAGGATTGTTTAATACAACAAGTGATTCCGCCTTTACAAATAACTCATATAAATTTGTTATAGCCTTATCAAACTTAGATATTTCCTTATCTTCCTGTACATATGATTTTACAACTCTTATACCGGAGATATTTTCCTGTACATTTGCATTCAATGCATCATACTTTTCAAATACCTGATTGAAAAGTTTAAAAGCTACGGCGATTATAAGAGCAAGGGCTGTAGCCAAAAAGAATATGGCAACAAAGAATATAACAGACATATCTTTTGATATGGATACAGTCATAATCAAGGCAAAAACAAGTGTGGCCGGAGCTCTCATCAACATTCTAAGTATCATTTGATATGAATTTTGGACATTGGTTATATCCGTAGTAAGTCTTGTAACAAGACTTGCACTTGAAAATTTATCAATATTTGAGAATGAGAAATTTTGAATATTTCTAAACATGCCTTCTCGTAAATTCTTTGCAAATCCGGCTGAAGCATTTGCACCGTAAATACCTGCGGCTATACCGCATATAAGTCCAAGAACGGCAAGCGCTATCATTATTGAACCGTATTTTATTACCGCATTGAAATCATTAATTGCAACACCTTTATCAATTATAAATGTCATCATATACGGTATAAGTAATTCAAATATTACTTCTCCTATTATGAATACAATTGTAAGTAAGGAGGCAGCTTTATATTCTTTAATATATTTTGCCAATACTCTTAACATCTTTTCTCCTTTCTTTAACAAAAAAAATTGTACAAAATGTACAATCTTTCAAAATAAAACATCTTCCATCATTTATATAAATTTCATGCAGAAAAAGGGACTTGAACCCTCATGATATTTCTATCACACGGACCTGAACCGTGCGCGTCTGCCAATTCCGCCATTTCTGCTTATAACGCCACGTAAGTTTTACTTACGTGGCAAGTATAATACAATACTGAATATTATGCAAGCTTAGATTTTGCAACTTCTGCCAACTTAGCAAAACCTGCAGCATCATTTACAGCCAACTCGGCAAGCATCTTTCTGTTCATATCAACGCCTGCAACCTTAAGTCCGTGCATAAGCTTTGAGTATGAAAGACCGTTGATTCTTGCAGCTGCATTGATTCTTGCGATCCAGAGCTGTCTGAACTGCCTCTTTCTCTCTTTTCTACCTGCATAAGCACTTGCTAAAGCTCTCATTACAGACTGCTTTGCAATTCTGTACTGCTTTGAACGAGCTCCTCTATATCCCTTTGCAAGTTTTAAAACTCTATTATGTCTTTTCTTTGCATTTAAAGCACCTTTAACTCTTGCCATTTAAAAACCTCCTAACCCTTCGTCAACTTATAGATATGGTAAAATTTTCTTCATAACTTTTGCGTTTGTAGCATCTGTTACGATATCTTTTCTAAGATTTCTTTTTCTCTTTGTTGACTTCTTAGTTAAGATATGTGACTTATAAGCTTTGTTTCTTACAAGCTTACCTGTTCCTGTTTTCTTAAAACGCTTCGCTGCTGCTTTGTTTGTCTTTAGCTTTGGCATAATGAATCCTCCTTTTATTACAATATCTTTAAGCCTTCTTTGCTGATAAAAACATTACCAAACTTCTTCCTTCTGCCTTAGAAGGTTTGTCAATTGTTGCCACATCTGAAAGAGCCTCGGCAAAATCATCCAATATATATTTTGACTTGAACATTCTTGCCATCTCTCTGCCTCTGAATCTTAGAGTAACTTTAACTTTGTTTCCCTTTTCCAAGAATTTTCTGGCTGAACCGACTTTAGTATTAAGATCATTAGTGTCAATATTTGGAGATAAACGAACCTCTTTTACTTCTATTGTCTTTTGCTTTTTCTTTGCTTCCTTATCTTTTCTGGCAAGTTCATATCTGAATTTACCATAATCAATAATTTTACAAACAGGGGGTTTAGCTGTCGGAGCAATAAGAACCAAATCCAAGCCTGCTTCCTCTGCTTTTTCCCTTGCCTCATTTATTGAAACTACACCTAACTGTTCACCCTCTGATGAAATAAGACGAACTTCTTTAGCTTTAATCTGTTCGTTAATCAATTGTTCGCTAATACCTTTATACCTCCATTTTCTTTACCAATATAAAAAGGCAGATAGAAAACCATCCGCCCAAATAATCATTTAATCAAAAATCAAAAAATGTTTATATGAACCAAAGTCACTCCTGTGCTAAGGTGAGGCGAACCTGCTTTCTTTCAACGTGTCTATGTTACCAGTTTTCTTTTTGTTTGTCAATCGGTTTTTTGAATTTTTTACGGATGTATGACTTCATATCCTTCAATGTCATAATAACCTGCCGGATCCTCATCTCCTCCAAACCATACATGAGAGTAGTTTTTATCCATAGCCACTCCCATAGTTGTTATAAATGACCAGTCATTATCACCTGTTATTACTTCATTATGACCTGAAGAACTCTTCCATAAATCAAGAGCCAACTTAGGATCTATTCCGATACTGTGGTATACGGATATTTCATATCCTGCTCCCGTATAGTCTGTCAATTCACCCGGCTTATCCCACATAATCTCTGCATGTTCATGATCGGGTGTGTATGCTCCACCTCTCCAATTACCGTTATTGGACCAGCTGTGAAGATTACCCTGAATCCCTCTTTCATCAAGCTGAAGTCTTGGTGTGTAATCATGTGAATCTTTTACATGGGCTCTTGCAACACTTGTAAGAGATTTTGAGAATGACAGCTTGGAAAGTCCAAGGCTCTCCCTATACTCATTTATCAAATAGTATAAATTCGCCTCATCTTCACTCAGTCCATATTCTCTAAGTTCTCTGATAACTCTTGCTCTTTCACTTTCTCCGTCAACATTATCATTTGAGATAACGGTTGTTGGAACAGTAGTAATACCGCTCTCTATAGTACTCAATGTTTCCTGTTTTGCCGTATCATTGTTTTCATCGGTAACCGGCCCGATACTGTTGGAGTTTTCGGTTGTAGCTACAGGTCCGATACTGTTGTTTGTATTTTCAAATACAGAGTTTTCATCAAAGTTATTTAAAGTATTTGTGTCTGCTGTATTATCATTAGATACCTCTTTGAAACCGTCATCGGCCAAAGAATCTACAACATTCTCATAATTATCATTTAACTCTGCACCCGGTCCGATCAAATTTCCCAATTCACTATTTTCAAGCTCAGGTCTTTGATCGTTTTCTGTTAAAATATCTTCTTTTTTCTCTCCGTTATCAAGTACATAGTGACCTTCAGGTATTATTGTATTTACAAGCATAGCACCGTCCGAACCCGGATAATAGTTTTCCACCCATGAATCTTCCACCATGTAGCCGTTATCATTAAAATAATACCACTTTTTATTTATGTTTTTCCAAGAATCACTCGGGTATGTGCCATCGACCTGTCTATACCACCACCCTATATCATTTTGCTTCCATCCCTCTAAAACAGGAGGTGATGCCAAAGCAGTCATTGATAATAAACAACTTGTAAAACAAACAAAAATTAATCCCAAGATTTTCTTGCTTAAACCCATTTCAATCTCCAAAATAAAACTTTACAGCCCTTCAAAGGCACATAATATATCATAATTTACTTCCTCATAGAAAGCTCTTCTAAGATCGGAATATGACGTGTATCTTTTCAACAGGACCATCAATTTCGTAATTGTTGCTTCCAATGTCATATCATATGCCTCTATAAGACTGAAATCTTTTTTGATTTTTTGACCCACCTGATAAATCTCCATATTGGAGCCCTCATTTACAACCTGAGTTGCCATGACAATGAATTTGCCCATTTCCTGCCACTTCTCCATCTCTTCATAGAATTTATCAAGCATATTGTCGGGTATACCCCCGACTCCGAAACTCTCTATAATAATACAATCATAGTTATCAAATAAATATCCAAGCATGCCCTCTTTCATACCCGGAATCATTTTTAATACACATACCGAATCACTTAAGTCAAGGAAGAATCTTACCCTCTCTCTCATAGGTATGTATGGAATGTATCGTATTATGTGTTTTTCCTGGATTCTTGCAAGTACCGGGAAATTCACACTATGAAACGCATTGAATGATTTTGCCATCATCTTTTTTGCTCTGGTACCGGCAATTACATTACCGTCAAATACCAGAACAACATTTTGAGAATAATCATCACATGCATAGAGAATACTGTCTCTTAAATTTAATTTTGCATCTGTACCGTCTGTACTTATCGGCTTTTGAGCTCCTGTAATAACTATAGGCTTTCTTGAATTTTGTATCATATAACTGAGAGCCGCCGAAGTATACGCCATAGTATCCGTACCGTGTAAAATTACAAATCCGTCATAGGAGTCATAATTTCTTTCAATAGCTCTCGCTATATCCTGCCAAATACTTGGTGTAATATTTGTAGAGTCAATATTGCAAACCTGCAACACATCTATCTCACAAAGTTTTTCCACTTCCGGTACAAATGTCAAAATCTCAGGTGCCGAGAGTGCCGGTGACAATCCCTCACCCATTTGCTTTGAAGCAATCGTTCCACCTGTTCCTATCACTAAAATCTTCTTCATAGTGTACTCCTTATTCGATATACTAGAATACATTCAAATAAGGCAAAACTCAAGTAGAAGATTACCTTATCTCCATACTCCTTCGGCATTTACATGAAATCCGTCAGGAGTCTCTTCGTTAATATACATAGAACCGAGCGGTCTTATGTCCTTATTGTCTCCATAGTTCCAACGACCTGTGCTGTTGTCAAAGAACCATGTCTGAGCCGGTGGATTCGGATTGAAGAAATACCAGTTTCCATCGATCTTATCCCATGAAACATGCATATGACCGTCGTTTCTGTCAAGGAAGTACCATCTTGTATCGTCAGGATCATGATGCCATCCCTTAATCATCTCACCAAAGAAGCCGTCGTGATTCATTGAAAGATAGTACCATTTGTTTGTATCTCTGTCTAAGAACCATCCGCTGTCCATGATACCGTCCTGTTCAAAGTGGTACCACTCTACCTTTGTTCTACCTTCAAAGGTATAGCTGAGTAATTGCCATCCGGTTACTCTCTCACCGTTTGAAAGCTTAAAGATCCACTTTGAGTTATCAAGATTCTTAGCAGCTTCCTCAGGATTGATAAGTTCCCAGTTACCACCTACTCCAACTGCAATAGGTGTTGATGCAGACAATGTGTTTGCTCTGCCTCTTCCTGTGTTTGAAGCGGCACTACCGCCACCTGAGCTTCCACGACCGCTACCGCCGCTTGAAGAGCCGCCACCATTTGACTTTCTTCCTGCATTTTTCAATGCAAGCTCAAGTGCATCAAATGCAGCTTTTAATTCAGCTGTGGATGACTTTCTGTTTGTCTTTGTAAGTACAGCCTGTGCAGCATCAATTGCCATTTGCAACATTCCTGTGTTGGCAACTTTCGGAAGCTCAATATTGGCCTGCTTAATAAGATCGTCAAGGTCTCTTGCAGCCTGAGCTCTATCTACTCTGTCATTTGAGAAATAGAGATATACTGTAGCATCAGACAATACTCTTGTAGTTGTATCTGTAGGTACAAATGAATCTCTGTCATCACTTACACCCTCATAATGCCATGTGATACCGTTGTTATCTACATAGTCATTTGTAATGTTTGCTGTGTACAAAGATGCATAATCTTCTATTACTCTTGTAGGTGCAATATGAAGTGTGGAAACAAGACTGTTATCTCTTGCATCCTTTACTATAACTTTTCTTACATCATCAGGAAGAGTATATCCCCAAGCATATGTAGAACCGTTTGATACTGTAATAGAGAACTCTCCTGTATAAGAAGGTGATGTAAAATCAACTCCTGTAAACGGATTTATTGTATTACCGCCTGCATTTGAAGGTGAAGCAAGACTTCCGCCAAGCTCATAGAATCCATAGCTTCTGTTCCCAAGTAAAGCGCCTGTCTCGATATTTGCATCAAATGTAATATTCGCTCCTGTAGGATCTACATAGTTTTCCCAATTTCCTGTAACGGGATCCTTCTTTTGCACATTGAATGTCATAAGGAATACAGACCTGAAGCTGTCATCTGTCTCAAATGCAATAGCATTTCTTGTGGCTGTAGGTATGCTTGATTTTATAATTTGAATTCTAAAATCTCCCGCTTCATTTACTACAGGATAAATAACTCCTACACCCTGGTTTGAACCAAGATTGTCCACGTAGTCCTTAGACCATGTGTTACTTGATCCAATAGGTGAAAATACTGTCTGTAAAGTTACAGGGACATTAGGCATTATAAATGTAATTCTGTCTCCTGAAATATTGTAGTTTCTAAGACCTCTAACCACATTCCAGCTCTGGAAATTCTTACCTGAACTATCTATAGGAGCCGCTTTTATTTCTACTTGTGTTCCTTCAGCTACTCCCTGCAAAGGATTTCCTGTAGAAGGATTTGTGCCGTTAATTCTCACAAAAGTATACTGTGGAGTGGCATCCGCAATAAGTGTTATATCATTGTTAGGATTAACAATAACAAGGTTTGCAGTGCTTACAGTTGTAGGTGATGTAGTAGCCTGTCTGGTAACAGGATCTGTTGTGGTTCCTGTAGGTCTTGCCACTATCTGATAATTTACATCAGGATCAAGGTTATCAAATACAATATTATTTCCTGAAGGAGTTGTAAACGGATAAACCACACCGTTTGGTCCTATAAGTGCATAGTCTGTATTTGCAGATAAAGGAGATATTGTAATTTGTGCTTTACCGCGATTATTCGGATCAGCTTGTGGCTGTGGATTTATTGCGGTAGGTATTGTGGTAGATGTCGGTGTTGAAACATCGCTGCTTGGCACAGGCATTCCTACAGATACTACCGCCGTCGGTAAAGCCGTATATACTTGGTAGCTCTGTCCCGGATTGAGAGAACTGTCTGTTATCTCACCGGCTGTAGGTACAAGATTTGCTCCGTTCACTATTTTTATAACATTTCGTGTAATAGGATCGACTATTACATAGCGAAGTCTTGAATCAATAGATGAAGGATGTATCTGTATTGAAGGTGTTCCGTTTGTAGGATGTAATTGACCGTCAGCTACAGGTGCATTTGCTACAAGTGCTGTAGTCGGCTGTGCAAATGCTGTAAAAGTCTGTCCGTTCAAATTGTTAATAGGTGTGGTTGCATCAACAGGATTAAAGTTACCGTCAAACCACTGTACAGTATAACCCGGATCGGCGTTTACCGCAGTATAGACACTTAAATCAGCAAATGTAAGATTTATAGGGTTTCCGCTTGCATCTACATTTGCAATCTCCGCATCCTGACCCAATGGCAACGGAGATATACGACCACCTATTTTAAAATGATAAGTATTAAAGTTACTTGGTATCTTTGTAAACTTGGCAGTCAAGGTTATTGTATTCTTACTTCTTGGAATTCCTGTAACAGTCTGAGGTGTACCGAGATTTAAGTTTACCTGCTGTGAACCAAGTTCGGATGATGTTTCCCAATGGTCGAATCTGTATCCTGCATTAGGAACAGGATAATAAATCATATCACTTGGTTTTATATCCACATCATAAGTATTACTTGTGCTTGACTGATTAAGCCTTGACAGATTAATTGCAGCATCTGTATTTACATTATAATCTGCAGCTGTAGGAGAATTTGCAACTTTTATACTTCCTCCGGCTCCGTTTATCGGGATAAGCTGAACTATAGCTGTAGGATCAACTGCATATGTTACGATTATCTCTTTATTTTCGATAGGACCTGTAGAGGCAGTAGTTAAATCAAAGTTCTGATTTGCATCACTCCAGCTTGAATCAATATTTGCTATAGCTGTCTGATATGAGCTGCCCCACGTTGCAGTGCCACCGTTTAACTGTGCCGAAGGATGATCGGTACCATATTTATAATTAGCTACCTTAGGTACAGGAATCTGAATATCATAACTTCCGGTATTGTATCCGGCCTTAATTTTTAGGTATTTTGCCTTACCGTTACTACTGTCCACCTCTTTATATTTGCTACCGTTAGCTGTTCCCGGTGTGGTAGGTAAAGCTGAATTTGTTCTTTCATACTCTGATACTATTAAACTTGTAATATCATTTCCCCTGTCATCCATATACCTCACAGTAAGTGTAGTCTGATATGCAGAATTGATATGATACTTATAAGTTATCTTTACATCCTGATTAGGCATCTGACCGGTAATCTTTCCGAAATCTGTAGATGAAGATACAGTATTGACTTTCAGTCCGTCATATGCATGTGCCCCTGAACCCGCATCACCTGTAAGCAGTGTGGCATTGGCGGCAGGATTACCGTCTTTAATATTTTTATCACTTGTAATATGATCTATTACCACACCGTCAAATATATATCTGTCAGCCGGTGTAATATTAGCTGCATCTATTTTACTGATATCTTCATTCGGTCTTATATTCTTGGCACCGATATCTGTAAGTGCAGCCTCATAATATAAACCACCTACTCTTCTGCTTCTTTTTGATAAAACACTTAAAGCAGCATCCTGATATATCTCGTCAACTACTTCCAAAGCCTTTTTTACGTCTTGGTTTACATTGTAATTAAACGTGATTTCAGTATCCTTATTCACCATGGTTCCACTTAAGTTTTTATTATTATCCATAGTAAAACCTGCATCAGTAGCACTAAAACCTGTAAATTCTGTAGCAAATAAAGGTGAGGTATTTGGATCAAAGAATTTAACAGTATCATCTGCACCGGTATTGGTTATCTTAAACCCGTCAGGTACTATAGGTGACTGCGGTATTGCTTCTAAAACATTTTTTGTTGTAGTGGAATCTGCCGGAAGTCCCGGAACATAAACATTATTATCCGCAGTATATCTTACTTTTAAATTATAGTTTTTACTTGGATCGGCCTTAAGTTTGGCATAATAAGTTTTTCCATTACTTGGATAATTCAGGCCGTCCATTCTCCACAAACCGAATCCGTTTTCCTTATCGGTCATCCAATGCTCTATCGCATAGCCTTCCAATCCGATATTATCCCAAGATTTGCCGTTCAGAGTCTTTGTTTTATCAAAAGTTCCGTTATCCGGATTACCTGTGTCCGGTTGTACAAAAGGCAGATATACATAGTGATTGGTGTGATTTACTTCCATTCCATGAAAATCTCCACTACCTGTATCTATTAAAGTATTTGCAGTTCCTCCCGGAATATTAATATTTTGAATAATATTCTTTAAGGAAGGGTTTAAATCCGTAAAATTAAACTGAAAATCTGAACCGGTCGGAGCACTTGGTGCCGCCCAAACCGGCAAACTTGCCGGCTGGGTTGCTAACATTGTTCCCACCAATAGGGTCGCAATTTTTCTTTTCATTGTTTTCATATTTTTCTCCAATATCACTGAAGTCTCTCACCATTGGCATTTACAGTGTAGCCGTCAGGTGTTTTTTCATTTTCATACATGGAGCCATATGGTCTTGAAGATGTCTTTACATAATCCCATCTCATATCAGCAGAATTCCACTCATATGTAGGTGCAGGAACTACAGGATTGAAGAAATAGTTCTTTCCTCCAATATTTTGCCATCCTGTAAGCATTGCACCTGAATTATCCATATAGTACCATCTTCCGTCTTGAGGATCTTTATGCCATCCTCTAGTCATTACACCATTGTCTTCATTCATGTAATACCATTTATTTGTATTTGTATCGAGTACCCAGCCAAGAACCATTTGACCTTCAAGGGCTCCCTTACCGGTATTCATAAAATACCAGTTCTTTGTAGAAGGATCTTGCATCCATCCTGTTACCATTGTTGACTTTGAATCAAAGAAATACCATCTGCTCACAAGGTTACCATGACTGTCAGGAATCTGAATCTTTGCCCATGAAGAGTTCAGTGGAAGTCCACCGTTAAGAACAAAGCTCCATCCTCCGGTTACAGGATTTGTCTCCCATTTACCGTCTGTTCCCAAAACAAAGCTTGTTACATTACTTACCTCAAGAGAAGCCTTATTGCCTATTGTATTCTTTTCTCCCGGTGTCAGAAGTATAGAACCTCTTCCTGCAGAAGAGTTACCACCGCCGCTTGCACCGCCGGTTCTTCTGTTTCTGTCAGCAATTCTACCGTTAGATATATTGCTGTATCTGTTAATAACATCAAGCAATCCGTCAATAGCTCTTTGAAGCTCAGCATAGTTTGCCATTCTTCTGTGATCGATACCGTCTTTATCCAAGATATCTCTAGCCCAAGCTAATGTATCCATAGCTTCCAATATCTTTTCTCTGATAGTATCAGCCTCACCGGCCTTCAGATAAGGATCACCAAGTAAATCCTTTGCTGTTTGAATTGTATTTCCAATATCCACTCTGGCTTTATCTACCTTAGGCTTGTTATTTTCATAGTAAGCATAGATAGTCATAGCCTTTGTAATATTCATTGAAGGATCAAATACAGAGAGAGAATTCTCCTTCTTTGACCAGTTCTTATAGTTGTATTCCACACCGTAAATATCTTCAAAAGGTGTTACAAGATTACCTGCCGTTTCTCCGTCCGCATATGCTTGTACAAGAGAATAGTCAAGAGAATAATCCGCATCCTCCACAGCCTCTTTTCTTCTAACCTTAAACTTATGATAGAAGTTTCTGCTTGTATCATTCAAGTGCTGATAGTCAAGTACCGGCTTATTGTCTACAAATACAACCTTAAATATCTTTGAATAAACCAAAACATAAGTATGGTTCAGATTTGCAGTAAATTTAAACAATCCCGCATTATTATCAAGGTCTCCTACATAACTCATGGCAACAGGTGTACCTGTAGTTACGTCAAAAATCTCATAGTCAAGCTGATCTGTATCTGCAGCCGGAAGCTGTGCTGTTACATCAATACTTGCATTTGAATCTGTAGCTCTTCCAACTTTTCTTCCGTCAACATATCTTTCAAGCTCTACATCAAGAGCATATGCTGCCGTATATGCATCAGGATGATCCACACCTGAAACAGAAACAGGCTTTACCAAAGCGCTTTCAGCATTGCTTGCATTTCTCTTTGAGAATATAACTCTGTAGTCAACCTTGGCACCGTTTATACCGATCAAAGACTGATCCTGCGGTGTTGTAAGATCATGTGCCAGAGCAGGTATCTGATTCGGATCAAGTCCGAACTCTCCTACCGCACCACCTCTGATTTCCTCATCGGCATCCGCATCATCAGCTGCAATCTTCGGCAAATCATATACCGCCTTGAAAACAATATTTGAGTTTGACATTGTAAATGAATAATCATTATCAAGTATCTTTCCGGTTACTCCTACAGCTCTACCTGCAAGAACCTGCCAATACTTAAAGTTGTATCCTGCAGAATTAACCATATCCGCATGTAGATTTACAAGATCTCCGGCCTTTGCTTCATTAAAGCTTCCTGCATTAACGCTGTTGGCTCCAACCATTACAACTTCGCCGTTTACAGCTTCTACAATATACTTAGGTGCATCGGCCATATCTCCGGGGTTAGCTGTAATAGCATTTCCGTCCGGTAATTTACTTAGAGGATCGGGTATTGATGTATCACCCTTTCTTCTTGCAACTACTGTGTATGTCTCGTTAGGATTAAGGTTTTTGAAAGTAACTATTGAAGGATTTCCTGATGATCCTATCCATCCGTTGTCACTTCCCGGATAATTTACAACATTTCCGTTTTCGTCAATAAGCGCATAATCTGCATCAGGATCGGCAGGATTTATAACAATCTGAGCCATTCCGTCATTTTCAGGATCATAACCTACACTGTAGTTATTCTCAACTGTAGGAATATATGTATCTATAGGTGCTGATATATTACTGCTTGTAATACTTGAAGTAGGATTTCCAACAACCGCAATAGTATCAGGTGTACCCTCTTGAACATCATAGTGTGCTCCCGGAATAAGATCCGGAACATTAGTAATGCTTCCAATAGCATCACCTGTGACCACAGCCACTATTTTTCCGTTCTTGTCACTTATAACATATACATTTCCCGGTGTTGTACCGTTTATTCTTATTTCACCGCTTCCATCATTTCCAAGATGACCTGTCGGTACTATAGAACCTATAGTAAGTCCCCATGTAACAGGATCCTTAGTAAAGTTTGCATAGTATGTAGCATTATTTACAAGCGGACTTATTGCAGTCATTGCATTGTTTGCACTGTCACTCCAGTTGGCAAAGTTGTAGTTTACAACAGGAATAGTGCTTGGTAAATCACTTTGAATCTGTCCCCATGTATAGTCATATGGCTTATGAAGTGTAGTAGGTGTTCCGACACTTCCGTTTGCATTTGCGGCAAAATTTATATCAATCCACATAGAAGGATCTTCAACAAATTTTGCATAAAGTGTAAGCGGTGTACTTCCGGCTGTTACTGTATCGGAAGGTAACGGATTGGTACCTACAACAGGTATTGTTGCGGCAGCATCCATATACCAACCGTCAAACTTATAATAACGATTAGCCACTGTTCCCGGTATGCTTCCCTGAGCATTAAGCTTATTAAATGTATCTGCTTTACTGTCACCTAAAGCTGTTCCGTCACTTCCAAGGAATGTTGTCGGAACTCCCGGTAACAGTGCACCGATACTTCCCTCATTATTTGGAGAAGCCGCCACTTGGAAGTTAATAGCTCTCCACTTATTCGGATCACGGCTAAGTTTGTAGTCCACACCTATCGGTCCTGTAGCTGAAATAGGCATAGCTCCGGTTAATGCACCGTCAGTCGCATTTACACTTCCCCATGTTGAACCTGAAGGATTAATATCTGCAGTTGAGTTTCCATCCCAGATATATCCATATAGCTTGTCACCTACTGTAGTTCCTATTGCAGGTATTTGCATATTTGTGATAGTAGAACCCGGTGCTATGGCATCTACACTGCTTGCTAGAACGCTGTTCGGTACTTCTCTGTCAAAGAATCTACGAACAAGGTTGTTTGAAGAATCAGCTGTATAAATATATGTAATTTCTACATTCTGATTCGGCATATGTGCAGTAAACTGTCCTGTTGTCTGATCATTTAATGTTATAAAACCTGCACTGTTAAGGCCTGTTTTATAGTTCGGATACGTGAGATCCTCATGTTCACCCTGTACTATACTGAAAGACGTATAATTATATCCCGTAATTGAAGTATCAGGCTGACTTGAGAAAATCTGTTCCGCATTTAATGAACCGCTTATATCAGCTGCCAATGTATTTCCTGCACTGTCACGGTGATGAATAGTATAAGTAAATGTATCAGCAGTCTTTACCTTATATCTGTATGTAAGATCCACACCTGTTGTATTCATAGTTGCATCTACATGACCTGATGAAGCATTTACGGTTCCGGCACCATATGGATTAAGTACTCCTGTATTGAATTCATATCCTGCTATAGAAGTAAGCGGATCTGCAGTTATTGGTTGTGTAAAGCTATATTGTCTAGGTGGTTCGCTACCGAAATCTATAGGTAATGCAACATTTGAGTTCTTATGTATTACTGTAAAGTTATGCAATGTAGGATCAGGTGTCCACTTTGCATAAAGATATACATTACCTGCTGTAGTAGGTGCAGGGAATGTTGCAGGATTTCCTACTCCTGTAAATGCAGCGCCGTCAACATCTCCGGCATCAAATTCTTTATTACCGTTTATATCTGTATATGTAAACCATCCGTTAAATACATAACCGTACTTTGTCGGTGTCGGTATTGGTCCCAGAGTCGTAGCCGATGCTCCGGTATTCTCTTCCATATTTGCTATAACATTACCACCCTTTGAATCAAAATGGTAACGTACAATATTTTTCTTAAAGTACACAGTAATATTCACAGGGTTGGTGCCCATGGTACCTATAATATTTCCGTTTGGGTTGCCTGATGTGTCGTTTTCTGAACGTACTGTTGTTACTACAGACGGAATATCAACTCTGTCAAATACATATCCTGAATAATCAACTGTAGGTGTAGCTGTAAGTGTAGGTAAATCATATTTTATATTTGCACCTGCAGCATATGAAGTTGTATACGGGTTTGTTAAAAGTATATGATCATTTCCTGTGAAGCTCATATTTTCAAACGGAATACTGTTTCCGTTCTCATCTGCATAGTTTAGTGTAAAGCTATATACAGGAGCCTTTAAGTATACAACGTTTTGTAATTGATTTGTTCCACCGTTTATAGTGGTTCCGGTTCTTACCTGTTGTGATACATTTCCCGGTGCAGTCGTCTGTCCAGGCTTATCTGCAGTAATACTGCTTATAGAATATGGAAGTGCCACAGTTCCTCTACCTGAGTAGTCCAGTACTGTACTTCCCTCAGTATTTAAAGAAGGTAGCCTTGTCTGGTCTGCTTCATTTACACCAACACTTCCGGTAAACTTTGCACCCTTTGGTATATACAGATAGTTTGCACCAAGACCTATATTGGCATTAGTTGTTGTATTTGTAGTTGTATCTGTAGTAGTATTTCCTGTTACATTTACATTTCCTGCAAGTGTAAATGGATACACCGTTGGTGTTGAACCGGTAATAGCCATTGCATCTGCCAAACTTACAGCAGAGACATTGTTAACAGATTCGTTAGCTGTAATGTTTACAGTACCTGTACCTGCATTTGCTGCTACTACACCATTGCCTTCAACATCTATAGCAGAAGCCTTGGCTCCAGTTCCTTTAACTTTGTTGTTTGTCAGTGTAGTTCCTGCTTTTAAATTAAGTTGGCCTTCAACCTTTACTAAAGCACCTGTAACATTGGTACCTGCTGTATCAGTTGCAGCCTTGTTACCGTCTATCTCTATATTGGTAAGTGTAAGAGTCTTTCCTGCAGGTACTTCTATAAGATCTCCTGCAAAACTATCTTTACGAATAAGCTTCTTTACAGTACCGTCATGCATATCGTCAGGATGAGTTCCATAATAACCCGGAGCATCAAACACACGCATTGAACCGATCTTATCATACAAACTTGTCTGTATTGTAAGACTCTTAAGATTCGGTGCACTGTTCCAGTTAAGTGTTGCCGGTATTTCGGTATCATCCATTACATAGATATATGCCTTCTCGGTTCCACTTGCTCCTATAGCATCTATAGCAGCCTGTACAGTATTGTACGGCTTTGTGATATAACCTGTAGAAGTACCGTTTTGGCCTCCATAAGTAGGATCTACGTAGTAAACAGATACTCTCATAGATACTTCAAATGTTGCACTCTTTGTCTCTCCCGGTGCCAAATCAAAGAAGGCTGAGAAAGCTGCTGCAGAGTCATAACCTTGGACTAAAGAGTCTTTAGATTTGACAAAGGTAAAACCTGTATGATACGCAGAAGAGTTTCTGGCATCCCATGGTGTCATTGGCCATTGGCCTGCCCACACTCTTCCATCCCCCGACTTTACCTTTACATCAAAGTCGGAAAGCCTATACTTATTATCTGTAGAATTCAATTCTCCATTATTGACTAAATCTTGAACTTCTGAATCAGATAAATTTGCTATCATATGAAGATGCTTTCCACCCTGAGTAACTAACACAGGTACCTTATCATGATTATATAGGAATGTATCAGACTCATTACCTATCATAAACTTTACAGGATCACTTGTCGTATTAGCCACTGTATAGGTTACAAGCAAGTTCTTATCATCGTCATCAGGTTTTATTTCCTGACGAACTTCTATTTTTTCCGTTTTCCCCGGTACTTGAAGTTGAGTAATACCACCGTTATATGTAGCAGGAAAAAGTTTCACAGGAAAAACATTCGGATCTATTGATTTATATTTAGCACCAGCTCCTGCACCACTAAGATAGGCAAAATAATCATTACCCTGTAAAGAAGCATCATCAGGAGTTCTACCATCGGATCTGTAAGTAATATATGGTGTCAAATATGTAAGCGAATTTATTGTATCACTTGGTCTTGGTTCACCAAAGCCATAGTAGGTTGCCCAATAATCCTTACCATATGCAGTACGAACTGTAGTTGTATATCCTCTTTGTCCAATACTTCTGGATGTTTCACTATCATCTGTAACTGCTGAAATATTAAAAGAATTTGTATTCCCTATATTGTTAGAGAATAGAAAACCTCCTTGAGTATATAAATCGGCAGGATCATAGTTTGTATTTTGACCTGTAAGCCCCGCTCCCATCTTCTGAAACGTAAATCCTGTAGAAGAAGAAGATCCGTAGCTAACTCTATTATTTCCGGAGCCTGTGGTCTCCATATAAGGATATCGATCCCCATTATCTGTAAGGCTTGTATTTGGCACCAAGCTGCTCGCCTTTACATCCATCTCCCCAAAAGGCAGCGTTGTTGCCACCATTAAAAAGGATAGTAGACCCGCCAACAGTCTTTTACCCTTGTGATTATTCTTTTTCATATATCACCTCTATTTGTCTTTTCATACAAAATAAAATCATTATCTTGTTATCCTCCATGAAATATAAAGAATCTAAAATCGTATTTTTTGCACCTTAAACAAGAGTTTCCTACCTAGCCCAAGTAAGTTACCCTTGTTTTTATTCGCTAAATAAGAGTTTCTTACCTAGCCCAAGTAATCTGCCCTTGATTTCATATCCTTTATTTTACCTTTGTTTGCCCTCTTGCATAGGCAAACTGCCCAATTAAATTTAAAACAATCTTCTTAATAAAAAGAATGCATTATGCTTATATGAATCTAGCCCTTATCCATATAAACAAAGACTTCATTTTATTGCATTCTTGCTTTGCAAAAAATGAAATTTTACACGATTAACCCTACACCTCCTTATAACAATTAAATTTGATTTTATAAATCCTTACTATTCTACTCTATTTTTTGTGTTTTTGGAACTATCAAATGATACATTGAAAGTTTTTTTCTTGAACTTTTCTTACTTTTTATATTTATAGTTGTTTTTAATGCTTTTTATAAAGCAAAAAATAGTGCAAATGATAATCTCATTCACACTGTTTATTATCCTGTGTCTTTTACAGCTCCGGCATAAAGATTATATTTACTCTGCCTGTTTTTTCATTTTCTATTATCATCGTATCTATATCAAAAAGTGCCCTAATATTTTCTCTTGTCAACATCTCTTTCGGACTTCCTACATCAAATATTTTCTTGTTTTTCATCAAAACAAGTCTGTCACAATATGTTGCCGCTATATTAAGATCATGCACACAACAAAGTATTGTCAGACTTTGTCTTTTAAGTATATTCATAATTTGATACTGATATCCTATATCCAAATGATTTGTAGGTTCATCAAGAAGTATTACAGGTGTCTTCTGACTTAATGCTCTCGCAAGCAATGTTCTTTGCTTTTCACCACCTGATAATGAAAGAAAATGTCTTTTTTCATATCCTGAAAGTCCCACTTCCTTGATATATTCGCTTACAATTTCTCTGTCTTCTTCACTGCTTCCTGAGAAAAGTTTTTGATATGCAAATCTTCCAAGCATTACCATGTCGTAAACCGTCATATCAAAATCAACAATATTTTCCTGTTGCATTACGGACATCTTTTTAGCCGTTTTTCTGTTTGAGAGTTGGGACAAATCCTCTCCGTCTATAAATGCCGCACCGCTGTCCGGAGTAAACACCTTATAAATATTTTTAAGCAGTGTAGACTTACCGCAACCGTTAGGTCCTACAATACCTACAAACTCTCCTTCTTTTACGCTTATATCAATACCGTCTATTATAATCTTTCCGTCAATGGAATAAGTGATTCCCTTTGTTTCAAGTTTTTTCATCCTCTTCCTCCGTTATTGGATTTTTTAATCAAGTATAAAAAGAACGGTGCTCCAAAGAAAGCGGAAACTACACCGATCGGCAGTTCTTCAGGTGAAATAACAACTCTTGATATAACATCCGCCAATACAAGGAATGTTCCTCCAACTAAAGTTGCGGCGGGTATTAGCCTTGTATGCTTACTTCCTACCACCGATCTTGTAATATGTGGAATGGTAAGTCCTACAAATCCGATTACTCCGCTGATCGAAACAATAACACCTGTAAGCAATGTCGCCACCAATATCATTATCAGCTTCAACTTTGAAGTGTTTACACCAAGTGTCATTGCCACATCATCACCCAAAAGCATTGCATCCAGCATCTTTCTTATGGAATATATCACTATAGAACAAAGTATGAATGTAATACTGACATACATAAGTCTTTCCCATGTGGATCCGCTTAATGAACCCATCATCCAGTACTGTGCAGTTTTTACTTTATCCGAGCCTGTCCTTTGCATATAAATCATCAGATTTGTTGCAGCTCCGAAAAGTGCTGCTACCGCTATTCCTGCAAGTATGAGCTGAGTTGCCGTTATCTTATTTCTTATTTTTGCTATATTAAGTGCAATAATTATAGAAATTACCGCACCTATAAAAGCACCAAGCATTGTACCGTAAGGACCGTAAAAAATCAAAGATCCATACATAATCATAAATACCGCACCTGCCGATGCTCCCTGTGAAATACCGAGTACATAGGGATCTGCCAATGTATTTTTTGTTAAAGCCTGCATTATAATTCCACAAAGTGTAAGCCCTGCTCCAACAAAGAATGCAACGAATACTCTGGGGAATCTTATATCCCATATTATGGATTCAATACTGTTATCCCATGTGACTTCCACTACTCTCCTACCGCTGAATTTATTGGCTAAAAATCCCGTAATGTCCTTCAGTTCAATGTCCACACTTCCTAAAATGATTGAGATTACAATTGAAACGCAAAGTATTAGAATCATAATTAAGATAAATCCTAAATATGTACTCTTTGATTCAAGAGGTAAAAAATGTTTTTTAAATTTTGACATATTAACTCCTAAAATAAAACTGCCACAATCAGTGACAGTTTTATATGTAAAAAATTATTTGAATTTATCAGGATAGAATTCATTTGCCATAAGCTTTACGGCATTTGCAGAACCTGCAGAACCCTGCATATCCGAGCAGCATGCACTATATATTCTTCCTTCTTTTACTGCACGAAGATTTTTTGTAAACTCATTTGTCTCAAGGAACTTCTTCTTTGCCTCAGTATCATGATCATAGTCAAGTATAAGAATCACATCCGGATCTCTTGCAACAACCTCTTCCCATGAAGGAGTTGCCCATCCCTTATCAATATCATTAAAGATTGAAATACCGCCTGCAAGCTTAATCATATCTCCCGGTATTCCTTGACAAGCTGTAAAAGGTGCATCCTCACCCGAGTCATATACAAACACTGAAACAGGATTTTTATAAACATCCTCACCAAGCGTATTCTTTACTTCTTCAATAGTGTCTTTCATGGTCTGAACTCTTTGCTCGGCAACATCACTTACTCCAAAGATATGTCCCAGAGTATCATAGTCCTTATATACATCTTCCATAGTTGCCTTATCTGAACATGAATATGGGAAGTAAGGAATAATATTATTCTTTAGGCACCAGTCTACAGAGAAATTGTCATCTGAGAAAAGAGAATCCCATCCTATCATAAAATCCGCATTTAAACTTAGGATTTGCTCCTTAGATGCCTTATTAAGGTTTTGTCCGTCAGGTAGAATCTTATTTAATTTATCTCTTGCCGGAAAATCATTTACCGTATCAAGGCAGGCACCTCTTGTATAACCTGCTATATGATCTTCAAGCCCTAAATCCAGGAAAAAATCAACCATCTGATCACCGTCTGCTACCACCCTCTTTGGTGCTGAGGTAAACGTCTCTTCCATATTTTGTCCGGCTCCCGATCTTTCGAGGTTTAAAGTGATGGTATATGGCTCATATTCTTTTTGCTCAGAGTCATTGTCAACCTTTTGTACATCCTTATTTACCGTGTACTGATCACCTTTAGAACCTACAACTCTTTTTTGATTGCTACATCCTGCCAATGCAAGTAATGATATGCCGATTCCGACAAATAATGCTGTTTTTTTCATTTTTCTCCCTTCAAGTAAATCCGTTTTGTATACAAAAATAAAATTTGTAACAATTAGATATTCTAGCATTATTATAAATAAAGTCAATATATGATTCTAGGTTTTTATGCAATGTGCCTATACCCCTTTGGGTATTATTATCTTATCTTAATTCCATACTTTTCGCATTATAAAATTGAAATCTGTTTTTGCTGCAAAAGCTTTCAATGTCTTTTAACAGACTTTTATTTGCGCCGTACTCTAAAAGAAAAACTTGAATGTGCTGTGCTTTTACTCTTTCCAAGTATCTGATAAAGTACTCTCTTTCTTCCATGCTCTTTTCAGTATATGTTTTATGTTCAAAATCAATATCTGTAAATACACATTCCTGATTGACTCCATCAAACATTTCCTTTGCAATTTTTTTATCAATACATTTGCTTACAAATGTATCTCCGCCGTTTATTATAGTATCAAGATTATACTTCCCAATTCCATTCAGTATTGAACAAAGTCCGTCAAATATTTTCTCTTCGGGAAACTGATAGTACACATCACAGTTATCTATAAAAAATCCGTCAAAGCCTTTATCTGCTATATTTTTCCCAAGCTCATTTACTATAAGATTTTGCCATTCCTTATCAGAGACATCCATCCAGTACTCATCTTCCCAGTTCTCATATGTACCAAGTGTTTTATCTTTATACTCCTCATAGTATGGGCGATAGTTTTCCAAAGAACCTATATTAAGATATGCATATGTTTTTTTATTCTTCTCATGTAGCTTCTTTATATCATCTTTATTAAATCCGGTAGGTTCAAGTACAAGTACTTTGTAATTATTAAGTTTCATTCCATCTTCTTTGCTGATGCCTATAAATACACCGTAATATTTATCATGTATAAAATCGGATTTGGCAAAAGCAAAAAGAACAATACCGCAGATTACAGCCACGACGATAACCATGAATTTTTTCATAGGAAAACTCCTCTTTCTATAGTTGATACATCCTATTTATATCAATTATAAATATTTAAATCAAGTATATAGTCTTACATAAAGTAAAATATACTTGACATAATGTAATTATATAGTTATATTGATGATGTAAAACATATATGACATTTTGTCTGAAAGGAGTTTTTATGGAATATATTATGATTGCTTTATTTTTTGTAGGTGTATTTGGAGTTTTGGCTTTTAATTCAAAAAAGTCGAAAGAAGAATATGATGAAAGACAGTTGGCTGTCAGAGGACGCGGTTATACTTATGCCTACTTTACCGTAATGATACTTTCAATTTTACATGTATTCACAAAAGATACTCTATCATTACCTGTTTCAAATGATCTTATAAGTGTTATAATACTTTTTATATCAGGTATTGTGCTGAATACTTATATTATTTTTAATGACGCCTGCGGCAGTTATAAGAAGAATAATTATATAAAGCAATTTATCACCTATATCATTATATTTTTATTAAATGACTACTACTTAATAAGGTCTGTATCAGATCACACATTGTTTAAAGACGGAGTATTACAGTTTAGAGAAGGCATAAATCTTATTGCAGCTGTTGCTATTATTATCTTAGCTTTAAACTTGGTAATAAAACTGGTGATAGACAAATGTAAAAAAGATGAGGAATAAGGGGTAACTATGAAAAACCTTAAATTAAAATCCGCCAGGGCCGCTAAAGACCTGTCCCAACAGCAGCTTGCAGATCTGGTAGGTGTCAGCCGCCAAACAATAAATGCTATAGAAAAGGGAGACTACAATCCCACAATTCGCCTATGTCTATCTATCTGTCGCGCACTTGATAAGACTTTGGATGAATTGTTCTGGGAAGAAGAATAAGAGGGTGCTTGCCCTCTTATTTTTCAACCTACTTCTTTGCCGAACTTAGATAATGTAATCTTTTTATACATATCTCACCTTAAAACTCGGATAAGTCGATTTCATCCGATGTAATTCCGTCTTTAATATTTTCAACTGCTGTATCCATCATATGTAATGTATTCTCGGAAATTCTGAAAGGCTCTCTAAGTTCACGAGGTTCAAGCAGTATTGTTCCGTCTTCTTTCTCTTTCACATGGTAGTACTCAAACTTACATCCTCTTAAAGTAATTCTTTTCTTTGAATCTAACTTTGCGTCATATTCTCTTACATTTGTATTCATAAGTTCCTCCTATTTTATCTCCATCCTGCAAACAAATCCTGTATTCTCACCGTTAGTAAATCTCACCTTCCATCTATGAAATGCTGCTACCTTCTTAACTATCTTTAGTCCAAGTCCATGTTTTCCAACGTTTTTGGTCTTGGCATATGCATTTTGATTCAGTCTTTGTAAAATTTCAGCCGGTACTCCGCTTCCGCCATCTCCTATCTCCAAAACATTTTTTTATCTTCTTTATATATATTTATATAGATGCTGCATCCTTCAGGATTGTGACGAAAAGTATTATTTAAAAGATTTATTACGGCTCTTTCAAACAGTTCTTCATTTAATGAAACTTCATATTTTTGCAACTCATCATCTATGTTCAGTTCAAAATCATACTTGGACTGTGCATCAATATCAAGTGAATTTATCATATTACTTACAATCTTTCTGATAAGTGTACTTAAACAAACCTTGCTTTTTTCAAATCTTTTTGTACCGAAGTCGAGCTTACTTGTAATATTTAAATTCTCTACCAATGCTCTGATACGAAGTCCCTGACTTTCAATAATCTCGGACTTTCTTTTTATTTCATCCATACTGCTTTCTTTTGGAATCATTTGTGCATTACCTAAAATAACGGCAAGTGGTGTTCTGATATCATGAGAAACTCCGGCAATCCACTCTACCCTTTCTTCCTCTATTCTTCTTTGCCTTGCTTTGTACATCCTTATCGAAACAAATATAAACAAAATTATGTTAAAAATAAATAATACAGGAGTTATTTCCAGGAATGTCAAAACATTATTTGCATCGTATTCCAAAGTATATTTCCATATATCCGCATTCAGCTTTCCGACTATAAGCAATCTGTCTTCACTGACTATATAAGTACGTACAGGATAGTCATCCAGATAATACCTTGTAAACTTGGCCACATCCTGTAAAGTATACTTTGATTTTTTCAAAGATTCAGGCATATTTTCAGACCATAAAATATTTCCGTTATTGTCAAGTAAAAATGCAAATTCATTGTTCTTTTGTAACTGTGTGCTTTCTTCATCACTTAAAACATACTCACCGCTATTGTATGATAAGCTGTCCATTATTTCACTTGCATCCGTATAGTTTATATCTGAGCTTTTGTACATCACCGCCATGCAGATTATGAAATCCACAAACAATATGGCTACGGCAAAAACAAGTACCCATAGTATAAATTGTAATCTTCTCTCCAAGCTTTTTCTCATATCTTCTCCATCTTATATCCCAAACCTCTAACCGTCTTTAGAAAAATCGGTTTTGAAGGATCTTTTTCAATCTTTTCTCTCAAATGGCACATATGTACAATTAAGGAATTTTCAAGTCCGAAGCTTCCGTCCGGCCAAAGCTCTTCACAAAGCATATCTGTAGTTACTATCCTACCTCTATTTCTATAAAGAATTGAAAATAATGTAAGTTCTTTGGCTGTCAAGGTTATGACATCTCCATTCTTTTTTACAATACCTCCCTCTATAGAAACTCTGCTTTCACCTAAAACAATATCTGATGTATTTTCATCAAGTGAATAACATCTTCTAATGGACACAGGAATCATTATTTTTAGGTATGTTTTTCCTCTCACCTTTAATTGCCATACTTGCAAGCCTTGATTTTCGTATGGAACATCTTGGAACCAACTGGAATATAATGCTTACATCAAGCTCACGCTTCAAAGTATTAAAGGACAAGTGGCTTACTGTAGCTGTCACTTCAACTATTTGTATGATATGGATTGCATTTATCTATGTTGTTTCAGGAAAGCTTATCGGGATTACCGGAAGCATACCGAAAGAATTCTATTTAAGAATCCTTGCAAGTATACTTTGTATAATTGCTATTTCAAGTTTTCAGTGTATGCTTTCACTGATAATACCTTCATTTGCAATACCTGTAGGACTTTCCTTCCTTGGAAATATTTTAGGACTTCTCCTCACAATAAAGGGATTTTTCTATGCAACACCTTTTTCAATGCTTATATACTCTATGGGCAGCACAAATATAACCGGTGAAATAAATCTACCTGTTGTAATAATAACTTGTATGCTTTATATTTTCATTTCTTTTGCCATAGGATTGCTTTATCTAAATAGAACTGATATAAAAACGGGGAGGTAAAGGAATATTTAACAAAAATACAGCCTTGATACTTATTAAAATTAAGGCTGTATTTTATTTTTTTATTCAAAATAACAAACATAAAACAAAAGACTATTCTATTTGAATATTCGGTAAAATTCATCCGGTGTTACTGCCGGAACTTCCGAATTTTCAAAGTCTCTAATATTACAAGTAATAATATAGTCCGCTCCGATATCCTTTGCACATTTATCTTGTAGGCAATCTTCAAAATCTGAAAAAGAATCATTTTCTATTGCAGAAAGAATTTCTGATTGTGTGGCAGATGCAACTGTAAAAATCTCACATAAATCTTTTAAGCTCTGTCTTCTTTTACAATCATCCCATTTTCTAAGCACATACCAAATTGTAGGTAATGTATGAAAGGCAATATACCCAATACATTCTCCTGTTGCACATAATCTAACAATATCACAAGATTGTTGACCGTATATTGCATCTCTATTTGTCAAATAATTTAAGAGAACATTTGTATCAATCAACAATACCATACTTTTCATTCATTGCCTCCTCTCTTTCTCTATTAAAATCAATTTCTTGTTTATTTTCTCTTCTTATTGCCTCTAATCTTTCAAATGCTTCTATTTTTCTGTTATTATTATTATTGCTTTGATCTGCTAAAGGGGCTTTTATAATAAAAGGAATACTTCTCTCTCTCAATGCAGTTCTTGTAAATGTCTCATAAAAAGTTTGCTTAGTCTGACCCATTTCATCAAGCATATTTCCTAACTCTTCATAAATTGAATCTTCCAGTCTAATACTTATAGTCTTCATAGATTTCTCCTTTTCTTATTTTGACTCAATTATCTCATTATTTGAATCAAATAGCAAGCTATACATTTCAAATCATCAAAAATAATATTGCATATATTTTGTGTTGTTCAATCAACTTTAATAATATACAATATAGACTAGGAGGGACTTATATGAATAATACTATTATGTATAAAGGATATATAGGAAGCGTCGAATTTTCTGAAGAAGACTGTATTTTCTTTGGAAAAGTTCTAGGTATAAGATCATTGATTTCTTATGAGGGTGAAAATGTTAAAGAACTTTTAGATGATTTTCATGTTGCTGTTGATGACTATCTTGATATCTGTAAGGCAGAGGAAATTTAAATAATTCTCATGCTGCCAAGATAAACATATAAAATGTCCCCACATCAGATTTTTTATCCGGTGTGGCGTTATACTCTTTTATCTATTATTGTTATTGTATCTATTTCTCTCTTAAATCGAGATACATCAAATCTGCATCTATATATTCGCCGTTTATTTTTGAAAAAGCAGGCATCCGGCCAATTTTTACAAATCCGAACTTTTCGTAGAGGCTGATTGCTCGAAAATTATCACTCCTTGTATCAAGGTTAATTATTTCTACTTCATTGTCTTTTGCAAAGGAAATACATTTTTCTAAAAGTGCACTTCCAATTCCGCTTCCCCATTCCGATTTAGCAACACTTATAGCAAAGTTTGCTCTATGACTCATCCTGCGCTTCATACCGCTTATACTTGCACATCCGACTATATCATCATTTTTCCATGCAAAATACATCACAGACCTCGGATCTGAATTAATTCTTTTGATAAACTCTTTCTCTACCTCAAGTGTATCTCCTATCCCTTCTTTACCGAAGCTTAGATTATCGGTTTGTGCACCTACAAGCTTTGTATATTCAATCAGCTTAGCTGCATCTTCAGGTTTTGCTTCTTTTATTATTATGTTTGCTTCAGGTGTAAATATACTCATTTTTTCTCTACTCCTTCATTTAGGTAAACTTTAATATTTAAAAACCGACCAATCTAAAATCAATTAGAACATCCTTTTATTATGTCACTAATATTGTATATTATTCGTGACATAATTCCAATACACGCCTTAGAACTATTACTTTTCTTTAATCTGTGACAGAATTTCCCCAATATCCCCGTCAATACATATACTTCTGTCATTTATCTTCTCAGGGCAGAAGGCTTCTCCATAATTTAAACAGGCATATATCGCCTTTTTATTGTCATATGTCATCTGCCAAAAAGGATATTTTATAATAACAGGAGTATTTGCTCCTACTCCAAGTTCCAAAAAGAGTATATGCAGGTTTTCATGTCTTCTTATAAAATCAGCATAATTACTTGAAGCATTATGCCAGCCTTTATCCTCTACGAAAGTATCATCAGCTCGAAGATTTGTAGTCACATCATCACCGCTTGGAGTCTTCGGTATAAGGTCAGTAGGTATTTCCATAAGAATCTCTCGATCATTAGGTACTATAAATGCACCGCTCTCATCTTGAATAAATCCCTGTGCTTTTAAGGCTTTTTCTACCCACTCCTTATTATCAAAGGTAAATTTACAATCCGGATTTGTACTTTGAAAAAGTCCGTAATCACCCTGAGTGTAGAAAAGTCTTTTCTTATCAAATCCTGCTCTTTGGAAATGATGGTCTACATTTGTCGTAATTACAAAATAGTCCTTATCCTTAACCAAGTCAAGTAAATCCTTATACACATGTTTTGGAGCATCAACATATCTGTTAAAATAAATATGCCTTGCCCACCATGCCCAAAATATCTCTTTCTTCGGAAAAGGATAAAAACATCCTGAATATATATCTTTTATACCGAAAGCCTTTCCAAAATCAAAGAAATACTTATCAAATCTTTCACCTGTGTATGTAAGGCCTGCAGATGTGGAGAGGCCTGCACCGGCTCCAATCAAAATGGCATCACAACTTCTAATTTCATCCTTTAATCTTTGTAACTGTTCTTCTCTGTTTGCATTTGCATACATAACTCTGCCCTTAAAATACTGCATGGCAGCCATTCCTTTTCTGATAGACTCTCTGTAACCGTCAGATATTTTAAAAAAGTCCATATCCATAGTTCTGCTCCTTTCTGTGAATTTTCTAAAAATAATTAATCCAATAATGTTTTCCAATTATCTGATTTATAAGCCTCAAAACACATTTTGATTTGTTCTACAGTATTTTTCTCTGTTGCCAGTTCAGGTAATTCTGATATTGAAAAATAACCATATTCTGTCGTTTCATTATTCTTTTCAAATTTACCACCAATTACAGAACATTGGACAAAAATTTTACATATTCCATAGGCATAGACGGGTAGATTATGTTTTGATCTGTCTTGAATCGCTATTACTTTTTCTGTGATAACATCAAATCCTGATTCTTCCTTAACCTCTTTTACTACATTTTCGCCTACTGATACATTCACATCCACCCATCCTCCGGGTAAAGACCATTTGCCATCATTTTCATGTACAAGAAGAATTTTTTCATCTTTAAAAATGGCGGCTCTGGTGTCAAGTTTTGGTGTCTGATAACCACTTTCATTGCAGAAAAGATTTTTAACTTTCATATTTGGAATATCCGTCATAAATGAAACTATTTCTGCAGAAATATCTCTGATTCTCTGATATCTTTCTTTATCGTATATATCTTTACAATAACTAAGACCTATCTGTGCCAAACTCTGTAATTCTATTGCCCATTGTAACCAACATTCTTTTTTATCCATAGTTCCCTCTCGTAATATTTCTTATCTTCATCCTTAAATACATTAAATATTACAAGGTCTATTTTACCTTGATTTTCTTTTAACCATTCTCTTACAGTTGCTACTGCAATTTCGGCTGCTCTTTTATTCGGAAAATGAAATACTCCGGTAGATATACAGCAAAATGCCACGCTTCTCAATCCGTTTTCAACGCAAAGATCTAAAGTGTTTTTATAACAGTTTTTAAGATCTTCCTCATTCCTTTTATTAAGTCCCCCTTGTACAATAGGGCCGACTATATGAACAATCTTTTTTGCAGGAAGATTATAAGCATCTGTGAGCATAGGAATTGCTGTAGGTTGTTCATAATCTCTGCCATAACGAATCCTTAGCCGGTTCATTTTTTTGTTACATTCATTTCTAAGCTCCACACCGGCAAATGTATGTATACAATTATCAATACAGGTATGCATGGGAATAAGGCAACCGAGCATCTGTGAGTTTGCAGCATTAACTATTGCATCCACCTTCAGCCTTGTAATATCTCCCTGCCATATAGAAATACAATCTTCCACTTTATCTATATCGGAAAGATTTACTATACCTTTTTTATTTATAGCTTCTCTAAGATATTCATCTTGTATTTTTAATACCTCAGTATTCATTTCCCTTGGCATTTTGATATTCATAAGAGAACGCAGTATTCTTTTCTTCCCATCTGTATCAACAGGTACTTTTAAGTTCTTATACTCTACGGAATCTTCTTTAAAAGCCTCTATAAGATAATCAAGTCTTTCATTTTGATTCATACTTACCTCCCATTATGAAACTATATTTGCACAACAATACTCGCATTCCATAAGTCTCTCATCAGGTAAGCTGCAAGCCCTTCTTTGTTTTTCTACAAGTTTTTTAACAAAATCTGTAGCCGGATTTCGTACTATATCACATGGTTTTGCATACTGCTCTATCTCACCCTTATCCATAACCAAAACTTTTGTTCCAAGCTTTAATGCTTCCTCAATATCATGTGTAACAAATAATATTGTAATACCTGTTTTCTTATGCAAAGATTTCAACTCATTTTGTAGCTGTTCTCTGGTAATAGCATCTACAGCTCCAAACGGCTCATCCATAAGCAATATATCCGGAGATGCCGCCAATGCTCTTGCAATTCCTACTCTCTGTTGCTGACCGCCTGATAGTTCAGATGGATATCTGTCTTTCATAGATGAGTCCAGACCTATTACTTCCATCCATTTATCCACTGCCTTTTTAGTCTTTTCTTTGTCATTTTTATTCCAAAGTCTTGGGACATAGGAAATATTTTCTTCTACAGTCATATTGGGAAATAATACACTTCCCTGAATAGCATATCCTATACTTCTTCTAAGATTGATCATATCAATATTTTTAATATTTTCTCCATTCACGAAAATATCTCCAAATGTCGGTTCATAGAGTCCGTTTATCATCTTTAGTGCTGTAGTTTTTCCACAGCCTGAAGAACCGACTATAGTTACAAACTCACCCTTTTCTACTTGTAAATTCAAATCCGGAATAATTACCGTATCTCCATAACTTTTTCTTATATGTGAAAATTCAATAGCTATTGACATGAGCTACCCCTTTCTATTCTAAAAGCCCCTTTTCTACTAAAAATTCCTTTGCAACATTTTTAGGTTCTTTCTTTTCAGTCTCAACCTCATAATTCATTCTTTGTATATCAGATTCACTTATTAGTCTGTCAAACTTTTGTAATGCTTCATTAAGCTGTGGATATTCTTTTAATACATCTTCTCTTACTACCATTCCTGCCTGATAAGAAGGATACATTGCTTTATCATCCTCCAGCAATACCACATCAGCCTGTGCCAGCTGTCCATCTGTAGTATTTACAGGCATTATATCTATCTTACCGCTGTTGATAGCTTGATATTTTAATCCCATATCCATATCACTTGTTGAAGCAAATTTAAGATCATATGTTTTGCATAACATGTCAAATCCGTCCTGACGCTCAAAGAAATCATATTCCGCACCGAGAATTAACTGCCCGTTTAATTTTTGTAAATCCGAGTATGTTTTTATATTGTTTTCTTCTGCAATATATTTTTTTATAGCAATACCATAAGTATTGTTAAAACCAAACATTACATCCCATGTAAGTCCAAGCTCTTCCCGGTACTCTTTTTGTAAATCATCAAATTGTTCTTCACTGTATTGTCCTGTATGTTTTAATACCATATTCCATCCTGTTCCGGTATATTCAGGATAGAGATCAAATTCTCCACTCTCCATAGCCGGCTCAATATTTGATGTTCCTCCACCCACTCCTTGAGTAATATCAACAGTTAGATTTGTATCTTTCTCTATATAAAGTTTCAACATTTCTCCCAGAATATATTGTTCTGTCATAGGTTTGGTTGCAAGATGAATTACATTCTTATTTTTTCTAGGTATAAGTCCTGCAATAACTACACAAGCAATTAAAACCACTGCTGTTACAGCCATTAATTTATTCTGCTTTCTTGCTTCTTTACCATGCTTCATCATTCTTTTTTCAATGAATCCCAATATAAAATCTACAGTCAACGCCAAAATAGCAATCAATAAGCTTCCTGTTACAGTCATTGCCGCATTATTGGTTGTAATACCTCTGCAAATAGCTACTCCAAGTCCACCTGCTCCTATAAATGAGGCAATACCTGTAAGTGCAATAGTCATAGTGACCATGCTTCTGATACCTGATACTATGACCGGCATAGCAAGAGGTATTTGTACTCTAAGAAGTATTTGCTTTTTTGTACTTCCCATTCCTTTAGCCGCTTCTAAAATACCTGCATCTACATTTATCATTCCTGTATAAGTATTTCTTACCATCGGAAGCAGTGCATATATAGTTAAAGCAATGATGGCTGTTACATTACCTATTCCTGAAAACGGTATTAAAAAACCGAGCATTGAAATAGATGGAATCGTATATAAAAAATTGATAGCTCCCAGTGTAAGCTTCGCACTTTTTTGATATTCGCTGATGGCAATTCCAACTATACCACCCAAAACTATTGCAATTAAAACCGCAATGATTGAAATTTCAATGTGTTGTATAAAAAGTTTTCCAAAAAAATCCCATTTTGTACTTACTAATATTCCTATTTCCTTTAACATTACTACTCCTGTAAAAACTAAAACTTACCTGAATTTGTTAATTCATCCCTTGAAGGTACTATTTCTCTATTATCCCAGTGTTCCACTATTTTCCCACCTTTTAATCTGAATAAATCAAATATTGCATATGCTTTTCCATCAACTATTACTTGAGAATATACAACTACATGATCACCTTCTCCGATAACTTTAAAAACAAAATCATAATATATTCCGAACTTTTTGACAGCTTCTTTAAAGTCTGTATTTTCTTGCTGTATCCACTGACTGTGCTCAACAATATCCTTTGATACATAGTCATGATATTTATCCAATTCCTTATTCTGCAATACCTCAGTAAGAAATAATCTTATTAACTTCTTATTGCTGTCAGTTTTTTCTAAATCTTTTACACAAAACTCACCCAAAATCGGATCTTCATTAACAATACTTTCAGGATAAGCGTCTATAACATCCCAATGCTCCACTATTTTTCCTGCTTCATTTGCTCTGAAAACATCCATAGTTATCCATTTTACACTACCGTCATTTAAGTTTTGTAAAACATGCAGGAAAACATAATCTCCATCTTCTATTGCACGAACTATTTGTATCTCTCTCTTCGGATTTCTTTTAAAGAAGTCCAAGAAAAATGCTCTAAATCCTTCTTTTCCTTCTCCCACTCCTGTACTGTGCTGTGTATAGCTCTCCCCCATATAATTTGATAATACTTCATCAATTTCTCCATCCTGTATACCTCTTATATATAAGTTCTTAGCATTATTAATTTTATTTGACATAACTTTTACCTCATAATTTTTATTAATATTTATCATGGGTGTAATATAAATCATTACATCAAACTTGTCAATACTATAATTTAAAAAAGATGCCGTTATAAGCATCTTTCAGTCTGAAATCTCTTTTATACCCTTTTCAATATCCAAAAGAGTATAGCTTTTCATCTTGTTTTCCATCGCTTCCTGTATTTCACCAAGCTTACTGTCCAATATACCATGTATATTTTTTCCTACAGGGCAAGCAGGATTCGGCTCCTCATGGAAATGAAACAGTCCCTCTTCTTTAACTGCTTCAACCGCTTTATAAATATCATAAAATGTTATCTCAGACGGATCTTTTAAAATCTCTATACCTCCGGTTCCTCTGACTACATTTATAAGTCCGGCTTTCTTTAACTGAGAAAGAATATTTCTGATAATTACCGGATTTGACCTTATACTGCCTGACAGAAAGTCACTGGTTATCTTCTCTTTATCTTTAAAATATTCTACACATGCGAAAATATGTAATGCTATTGTAAATCTGCTTGATATCTGCATTTGTATACTCCTTTTTTAATAAAATAATATAGCCTATTTAATGTAATGTCAATGTTTACATTAAATATAAATCTACACACTGTTTACATTAAATATAAATCTACACACCCGTCTCATGCATTCTCTTATGCTCCACACTGTTTATATAATCATCATGACTGTGAGAATGCTTTTCTTCTGAAACCAAATGAGAGTGAGTATGCTCATGTTTAATTACATGCTTATGTGTTGAGCCGTTATGTGTATGAACAATCGTATGTATATGGTAATGAATATGATTTTTTAACATCGTATCATATACAACAATCACGCTTCCTATTATCATAAATATAAGTCCGAAAAAATAAACTTCTGTCAGCCTGTCACCGTCTACCACAAATGATAAGAAGGTACCTATAAAAGGAGCTATGGCATAGTATGCACTGGTTTTGGCCGCACCCAAATCTCTCTGTGCTCTGATATATAAAAATATACTAAGTCCATATGCCACAAACCCAAGCAACATTGAAGTCAAAATATATTTTATATCAGGTATCCTCTCCCCAAGTATTATTGCAATTATAAATGAACCTGTACCTGAAAATATCCCTTTTAATATCACAATCTCATAAGTACTCTTATCCGAAATCATTCTTGTGCAATTGTTTTCAAGTCCCCAACAACATGTTGCAAGTATTACAAACAATGAGCCCAAGGAAAATTTAAAACTTCCGCTTCCTTCAAATGAAAGAACTATGCTTGATAATGTAATAAATCCTATGGCAAGCCACAGCCTTGATGTTACAACCTCTTTGAATATCAAAAGAGCGATAAGTGTGGTCGCCACGATTTCAAAATTTCCAAGTAATGATGCATTTGAAGCCGAACCTATATTTATTCCGATCATTAAAAATATAGGTGCCAAAATATCAAGAACAATCATACCTACAGTATATGGCAAGTCTGTCTTTGACAGCTTTTCAATATTCTTCTCTCTTTTTGAATTAAGCAGATACATTATACCTACACCGATTCCGGCTCCCATATACAAAAATGAAGCCATAAATGTCGGTGTGACATTTTTCAAAAGTACTTTAGAAAAAGGAGTATTTATCGCATAGAATGTTGCCGCAAGTAATGCCATTATTACAGCCATACTTTTTTTGCTCTTATTCATATATCTACTCCTCCAAAAAATTCATATTCGGCCAAAGCTTTCTTACCGTTTCATTCGGATACTCATTGTCTATAAACTGCTCTATTACATTCCTTGCTTCAGGGTGTTTTTTTCTGTCCGTAGTCCTTATCATTACCATTGAAGTAACCGTTCCGTTGCAGATAAAAAACAGTGCTATAAATACAGCAAGTACCGAGCCTGTGACAGGTGGAATTTTCTCTATAAACTTTGAAAATGGAGGGTATATAAATTTAAACCATACCAAAGCCACTATGCCCCAAAAGAACATAAACAAAAGATTTGTTCTCCCGTCAATATTAAAAGGCATATATGAATAGTCCCAAAACTTCATACCAAAGAATACTTCAGTAAACACGGAGCATAGATATTCAAATACTCCTCCAAATAAGAAACCTGATATAAATATAGACAGATTATTCTGCCTTTTTACTTTTGAAAGTGCTAAGGTAAGTATTACCGCACCAAGTCCCCACACAAGGCTGAAAGGTCCGAGTACAAAGCTTGAGCGTCTCATAAGTTCATGGCCTACAATAAGCACATATATGGTTTCTACGATATCTCCGATAAGCGAGGATATAAACAGTACCCAAATAAGTTTAGCGGCATTTATTCCTCTTGCAAATATAATTCCCTGTTCTTCCAGTAATTTATCCGCATCTGAAATACCTTTATTGCTGTCTTCAAAATCATCTGATAAAAGACTTGGGTAAATCTTATAAATTCTCTTCCAGATATTTTTTGAAATCCATTCTCCGAAAGTATTTTTTCTCTTGGCTATATTGCTATCCATACTTTGCATAGGGTATTTTCTGACAAAAATATATGTAAACACAATATCCGAAATCAGAAGCAGTAAAAGAACAATGGCAATTATATTTACTATTATTCTTGGAATCAGCGATACCAAAGAAAATATAATAGGCTGTAAAGTTTTTAAACAGGTAAAACATACAGCTATTATAATAATCGCATTTATTAAACTAATCTTCAGGTTCTTACCATATCCCAACCTTTCAGGACTTATTTCCTTTTTTAAAAGAAGCCTTTGTGAGAAAAAAAGTCCCAGCTTATCCAGTATAAAATAATCTATAAAAGCCATCATAAGCATTCCGTAATAGCTGACATTTTTTCCTGATGATACTATGATCATCAAAGTCATAATCAAGGCAGGACATATAAGAATCGGAATATTTAAAACACCTGTATTTATATACTTTTGTTCTTTTAAACTGTATATAACCGTATTCAGTACCCAAGCCAAAAGCCCATATATAAAGAAATATATAATTAAGTCCGCACCTCCAAATAACTTCATAAGACTCCTATTCTAAACCATACTTTGATAAATCTACTTTATTATCTTTAACTTCTATTCCCTCAGCCTCTAAAAGCTTTCTCTGTTCGCCCATTCCTCCAAAGGCAAATTCAGGTGCAAGCTCACCTTTTGAATTTACCACACGAAAGCAAGGGATATTGTCAGGATCCGGGTTTTTATGAAGAGCATTTCCTACCGCTCTTGACATCTTTTTATTTCCGGCCATCTCTGCCACCTTGCCATAGGTTGCAACCTTGCCTTCCGGTATCCTCTTTACAGCCTCATATATTCTTTTTGTAGGTGAATCCGTTACCAAATCATAGCTTTCAGCAATCATCCTCTTTATATCATCTTCCTTTATACTGCCGTCAAGTATTATTGTATTCCAATGTTCCTTATTCTGATGATACCCGGGAATGACTGAAGCATATGTATTTCTCCAAAAGTCTCTCCACGCAGGGTCAACTTTTACATTTAAATTTATAAAACTATCTTTTTCATAAATACAAAGAAAGGCCTTCTTACTGTCATTTACTCTAATCAGCTGCCAATCCGCCTTTCTAAAAGGTTTATCCAAATATGTATTTTCAAATCCCAGCCCGAAACTACAGGCCTCTTCTCTTGTCCTCAATAAAACACCTTATCCCTTCTTTACCTTCAGTTCTCTTAGATAAGTTTTTCTCTCCGTACTTATTCTATAACTTTCTACAGCCTTTTGTATAGCCTTATTATGGGTCCATATATCAAGGCTCCTTTTTTCAATAAAGGGAAGTACACTCTCATAGCGCTTTGCCAGTGCCGTTGCAAAATACCAGGCAATCATCATATTTACATAGTATTCATCTGACCTTATATTTGAAACTGTCTCGAGGTAACTTATATCAAAATCCTCATCCAAGAAATGTTCCATAAGCATACCGATACCGAATCTAACAGTATATACTTTATCAGATTCCAGCCATTCTTTTATATATGCAATCAACTCCTTATGATGTTTTTTAAATACTTTCGGTGAGAGTTGGTCACAAGTTGCCCAGTTATCTATATATGGTAAAAATCCATTCACTTTATCAACACAGCTCTTAAAATCTTTTATTTCAGATACAATAAATGCATGGAGCTGATTCTCATCAAAATATTTATGTGGTAATGAATGTAAAAATTCTTCAATATCTTCTCTTTTGGCAAGTTGCTTGGCATACTTTCTAAGTTCAGGTGTTCTTACCCCTATAAAAAGACTCTTATCAACCGTAGGTATCAACTTACTGTTAAAATCTCTATAAGCAATATCCTGCATTTTAAATAATTCATTTCTTATTTCATCCAAAATCATACCCGACTCCTTTTAAAAGTTTTACCTATCCTTTACCTTGTAAGTCGTATTATAATCTATATCATTACCAAATCCAATATAGTGGAAGTCAAATATAATAGAAAGGAACAAAAATGAATAAAAACAAATTACTTTTGATAATACCGGTACTTTTAGTAGTAACAGTTGTATATGTTTTTGCCATGTATTTTAAAAACAAAGATAAGACTCTTGCAAATAACGATACAACCGAAATTACAGTTAATGATAATAATACTGTAGATTCAGTAAAACTGAAAGAAATCTATCTTGCAGGAGGATGTTTTTGGGGACTGGAAGCATATATGCAAAAGATTAAAGGTGTTGAGGATGCCGTAAGCGGATATGCAAACGGTAAAACCGATAATCCAAGCTATAAAGATCTACATACAAGCGGTCATGCCGAAACCGTAAAAGTTGTATACAATCCTGATATGGTAAGCCTTGAAGAACTGCTCGAATATTATCTTCGTGTAGTAGACCCTGTAAGTATTAATAAACAAGGTAATGATACAGGTGCTCAGTATAGAACCGGGGTTTATTATACCAATAATTCGGAAAAAACTATAATAGAAAAAGTTTTAGCAAATGAACAAAATAAGTATGATAAGCCTATAGCAATAGAAGTACTCCCTCTACAACAATTCTTTATTGCCGAAGATTATCATCAAGACTATCTTGCTAAAAATCCGGGTGGATACTGCCATATAGATCTGTCTCTTGCAGACAAACCGCTTTCTGATAAAGATATATCAAAAAGCAATGAACCTGAAATAGATGCTTCAAAATATCCAAGACCTTCAAATGATGAACTGAAAAAGAAACTTACCGATAAACAATATCAAGTTGCTGTTAACAGCGATACAGAAAGACCTTTTTCAAATGAATATTGGAATAATTTTGAAAAAGGAATCTATGTAGATATTACAACAAAAGAACCTCTATTTTTGTCTACAGATAAGTTTGAATCAGGCTGTGGGTGGCCCAGTTTTTCAAAGCCTATAAATAAAGAAGTGGTAGAGTACAATGAAGACCACAGCTTTAATATGAACAGAACAGAGGTAAGAAGCCGGAGCGGTGATACACATTTAGGTCATGTTTTTGATGACGGTCCTAAAGAATCAGGCGGCAAAAGATACTGTATCAACAGTGCATCTCTTGAATTTATTCCATATGAAAAAATGGATGAACGAGGATATGGATACTTAAAATATCTGCTTGAATAATATATTTTTAAAGGCTGAGAATACATGTAAAAATGATCTCAGCCTTATCTTTACTTATATATTATCCATACTGTTAGACTATCTTATTATAATATCCCTCAAATACAAACTTATCAGGATGCTCCTTTATATATTTCATTTCAAATGTGTAGTCATAGTCATACAAATCATATACCACACTGTCGGCCTTATCCAAAAGTTCTTCAAAGTCTTCACTCATTTTATCCATAGCATTCCACCTCTCTTCTCTGTCAAATGGAATATTTCCCCCAAATAAATCTACAACCTTTTTAAAGTTATCAGCCAACTCTTCCATTCCGAACTCCTTAAGTCCGTTTAGGGCATCTTCCCATACTATTCCTGTGGAGTTGTCAAAAAACTGAAAATGTCCTCCGTTATTTACTTCCATAAAATACCATGATATTGCATTAAGATATCTTTGCTCCAATGTAAAATCCTTGGCGGAATTTAAGTACTCCTCATATGAACTGTAAATATCTACAGTCCAATATATAGGATCCAAAATATCCCAAAATTCATCCGCTTTTTCAATATCCTCTACAGTTATTTTTGCATAAGTTTTTCCGACTCTATCTTTATCAAGTTCCTTCTCACTGTTATGCACAGTTGTAGCATTCTCTTTATTATCATCAAAGTTGTTAGACGATTTCATACTACTCCTCCAAAAATATTTTATTACTTGGTCATATTCTTAAACCAAAAATTCTTTTTGTCAATATAAAAAGGTCGGAGAATACTCCCCGACCCGAAATTATAATTATATTAAATTATTTTTTATTAAATGAAGCAACAAGAGCGTCTACCAATGCATCCATATCACTTTCATTGTTCTCTCTGTATGAAGATGTTATATTCACTTCATCATCCAAAATCTCCATATGCTTCATCTCTTCAAGCTCCGCCTTCATAAGATTACCTGAATTTGGTGCCCATGAGCCGTTTTCAACTATGGCACATGTTCTCTTTTGCAGATTGAGAGCCTTAAGATCCATAAGGAAGTTGTGCATCGGAGGGAATATTCCAAGATTATATGTCACAGATGCAAGCACCAAATGGCTATATCTAAACAAATCCGATATAAGATAGCTCATATGTGTACTTGAAACATCATAAAGTCTTGTCTTTGTAATACCTTTTTCGCATAACTTTCTTGCTAAAACTTCTGCAGCGGCCTCAGTATTTCCATACATAGAAGCATATACTATCATTATACCCTTCTCTTCAGGCTCATAGCTTGCCCAGTGCATATATTTGTCCAAGATATAAGGAATATCTTTTCTCCAAACCGGACCGTGAAGCGGGCAAATATACTTAATAGGCAGAGTAGAAGCCTTTTTTAATACCTGTAAAACCTGCGGACCATACTTTCCTACTATATTTGTATAGTATCTTCTGGCATCATCAAGCCATTCTCTATCAAACTCTACTTCATCTGCAAAGAGCTTTCCATCAAGTGCTCTGAATGAACCGAAGGCATCCGCTGAGAAAAGTACACCGTTTGTAGTATCAAAACTGACCATTGCCTCAGGCCAATGTACCATCGGAGCCTTTACAAATGCAAGCGTATGTTTTCCGAAACATCTGCTGTCGCCTTCTGTAACCTCATCCACCTGCTCCGGTCTGATATTGAAGCCGAACTGGCGAAGTATCATAGCCGCCTTCTCAGTTGTAATTATCTTTACATTAGGCCAACGAAGTAAAATCTCAGGAATAGAAGCCGCATGGTCAGGCTCTACATGGTTTATAAGAAGAAAATCTAAGCCTCTGTCTCCCAAAACACCTTCTACATTATCAAGAAACTGCCTTCCGACCGACCAGTCTGCCGTATCTACCAGAACCGTTTTTTCATCCATAAGAAGATATGCATTATAAGATACTCCATGATATATAGGATGAATATTTTCAAAAAGACTTAATCTATGGTCATCTCCACCTACCCAATACAAATCATCTGTAACTTTACGGTAATTATACATACTCTCCTCCTCTTATACTTCAATCTCTATGAAATTGTCTGCAGCTTCACCACAGTGTGGACATACCCATTCCTTCGGAAGGTCTTTAAACTCCGTTCCCGGTCTTACATCTCCCTCTTCATCTCCCAGAAGTACATCATATTCATATCCGCAACCGTTACACAGATAGAGCTTTCTTGAAGGTGTATGCTTCTTAGCTACAGCTCTCTTGATTTTCTTCATTGGTGGCGCGGGTTTCTTCTCACCTGTATCAAGTGCTTTTGTAAGCGCAGGTAATATCTCATTTACATCACCGACTATACCGTAATCACAATTTTTAAAGATTCTTGCATTAGGGTCTTTATTAATTGCAACTATTGTAGAAGCATTCTTGATACCTTTTAAATGCTGTAATGCACCCGAGATACCACAGGCAATATAAAGATTTCCTTTAAACTTTTGGCCTGACATACCGACATATCTGTCAAGCGGTAAATATCCAAGAGTCTCCGCTACAGGTCTTGAAGAACCTATTGCGGCACCGGCAGCCTTGGCTAAATCCTCTACAAGCTTCATATTCTCTTTTGAACCTATGCCCTGTCCTGCACTGACAACTCTTTCTGCAGCTACGATAGGTGTATCCATAGGAATACCGACACTGAAGTCATATCCGTCCTTTTTAAGATTTGATACAAGTACATCAATTTTTTCTTTTAATGAACCTTCTCCTATGATCATTCTCTTTCTCTCACCGGTCTCAGGTCCCTTTGTTTTCTTAACGGCGGCAGTTTCACCTCTTGATATCTTACCTAATATATGAGCGGCTATTACAACTCTTTGTATCTCATTTGTTCCTTCATATATAGGAGTAATTCTGGCATCTCGATACATTCTTTCTACAGGCATTCCCTTAAGATATCCGTTTCCGCCGAAAATCTGAAGGGCTTCTGAAGTTATCTCAAGTGCAACATCGGATGCATACTGCTTTGCCATAGCCGATTCCATTCCGTACGGAGCATGAGCTTCTTTAAGTTCCGCAGCGGAATATACAAGCATTCTTGCACATCTGAGCTTTGTTGCCATATCCGCAATCTTAAATGCAATTGCCTGCTGTGCGGCTATCGGCTTTCCAAACTGCTCTCTTTCCTTACTGTATTCAACAGCTTCTTCAAAAGCTCCCTGTGCAATACCAAGTGCCTGAGCTGCAATTCCAATTCTACCGCCGTCAAGTGTAGCCATTGCAATCTTAAATCCCTGACCTTCTTTTCCAAGTAAATTAACCTTTGGAACCTTTACATTGTTAAAGTTAAGCTCACAGGTCGCAGATGATCTGATTCCGAGCTTGTCATAGTGATCACCGAATGTAAATCCTTCCATACCCTTTTCCACTATAAGTGCTGAGATACCTCTTGTACCTATATTTGGTGTGGTAAGTGCAAAGATTACATAAACATCGGCTTCACCACCGTTTGTGATAAATATCTTGTTTCCGTTTAAGAGATAATATTCTCCCATATCCTCAGCGGTAGTTTCCGTGCCTCCCGCATCTGATCCGGCATTCGGTTCCGTAAGTCCGAAAGCTCCAAGAAGCTCACCGCTGCAAAGCCCCGGTAAATATTTCTTTTTTTGCTCTTCATTACCGAAAGCCGCTATAGGATAAGTACCTAATGAAGTATGAGCTGAAAGTATAACACCTACACCGCCGTCAACTCTTGAAAGCTCTTCTACCGCTATGGCATAGCTTATAACATCAAGACCTGCTCCACCATATTTCTTTTCATATGGCAGTCCCATAATGCCAAGCTTTCCCATGTTCTTCACGATTTGAGTCGGAAATTCGCTCTTTACATCAAGACTGAAAGCTACAGGCTTTATTTCTCTCTCTGCAAACTCACGAACCTTCTCTCTAAGCAACTCATGTTCCTTTGTTGTTTGATAAGACATACATTTCCTCCACTTATATTGTTGTATCGACATAAAGTCGATATTTTGAGCTGTATATTACAACTCCGACACATTATAGAAAACTTACTATAATGTAATAAACACATATCTGATTATATGTATTTTTAAAAAGTTTACTCTTATAGTAAAGTATAAAACATTATATATAATAGTCAATATACTTTACCAATAAAGTATAAATTCGGGGTAATGCACAATAAAAGGCTATAGAACTGTTCAACATTACAGGTTCTATAGCCCTAACAAGAGTATTAATTAGTATATTCTTACAAATGTTTTAGTTTATTTTATACATATCAGAGATTGTACTCATCCATTAACTTCTTAAATACATCTATTGACTTTTCTATCTTCTCTGTATCCACACAAAAAGACAGTCTGACATATTCTTTCATTCCGAATCCTTCTCCCGGAACCAAAAGCATATGATATTTTTTTGCTCTTTCACAAAATTCGTTTCCGTCGCCGCTTGGTGACTTGATAAACATGTAGAAAGCTCCTCCCGGATTTGCTACCGTATACCCAAACTTCGGCAGTGACTCAAACAAGATATTTCTGTTAGTCCTGTACACTTCAATATTAGGCTGTGCATCTACACAGTTTTTTATCACATACTGAAACATGGAAGGTGCACAGACATACCCGAGTACTCTTGCCGCTCCGCCTACCGCCGCGAAAACATCTTCATGATTTTCAACCTTATTTGGAACCAGAATATAGCCGATTCTCTCACCCGGAAGTGATAGAGATTTTGACCATGAATATGCTACAAGTGTATTATCATATATATTCGGTAAAAACTCAGGTTTCTCATTTGTAAACACAAGTTCTCTGTACGGCTCATCGCTTATTAAAAATATAGGATGTGAATACTCTTTTTGTTTTTCCTGTAAAAGCTCTGCAAGTGCTTCCAAATTCTCCTTCGGATATATTACACCTGAAGGATTGTTTGGAGAGTTTATAAGTACCGCTTTTGTATTTTCATTTATCTTATTCTTAAGTTCAGTGATATCCAGATGAAGATTCTCACTGCATTTTGCAAATATCGGCTTCCCTCCCTGTCCCTCTATAAATACCTTATATTCAGGGAAGTACGGAATATTTACTATTATCTCATCATCACCCGACTCTATAATTGCCTTAAATATAATATTAAGTGAAGCTGCGGCACCGCAAGTCATAAAAATATTGTTTTCATTATAGTCTGTATCAAAACGCTTATTCAAGTTTTTTGCAACTGCAATTCTTGTATCGGTGTTTCCTGCTGATGATGTATAACTGTTGTACTCCTTTGGTGAAAGCTCCTCCACCATATATTTTATAGTATTTGCTACCTCTCTCGGAGCCGGAGTGCTTGGATTGCCAAGGCTGAAGTCAAGTACATTTTCCGCTCCGATTTCCTTTGCAAGCATACTTCCATACTCAAATATATCTCTAATAACCGACCTCTTTGTACCAAGGTCAAGCATCTTTTTTGAAACCATAATCTCTCCTATTCACTGATAATCGTGACTGAAGCCTGTGCCGGCAAGCAGATTGCCGACTCACCGATATTTTTTATATAACCGAATCTTTCACAGATGTGGTCCGGGCATTCACTTTGAATGAATGCTATTGCACCATCCTTTATATCAAGATGTATCTCTATTCCGTTACTTTCCAGATTGATTTCCCTGTCCTTTGACAGATCGATATCCATACTTTGATTATTTCCGTACTTTAAAACGGCTTTGCCACCCGGCTTCTTATTTAAGTAAATATAAAGTCCGGCAACAATTCCAAGAATAACTACAACAATTATCAGATATATATCATTCTTTCTTAATTTCATAAATTTCCTATTTCTTTATAGACTCCAAAAGCTTTTTTGATTCTTTTATTTCATTCATTATAGCTGTAAGTCCCGGAGCTCCCTTGGTATTTCTCTTTTCCACGCAAGTTTTTAAAGAAATAGCATCATAGATATCATAATCAAAATATTCAGATATATTTCTAAACTCCTCAAGTGAGAAATTATCAAGTGCCTTTCCATGCTCAATTCCGTAAAGTACAAGCCTGCCGACAATCTCATGTGCATCTCTGAAGGCAACATTTTTCTTTACAAGATAATCTGCCGCATCGGTTGCATTTGTAAAGCCTCCTCTTGCACTTTTTGCCATTCTTTCATTATTGAACTTCATACTTGAAAACATTCCGCTCATAAGTTTTATCAAACTTTTTACAGTATCTATAGCATCAAAAGACATCTCCTTGTCTTCTTGCATATCTTTGTTATATGCAAGTGATAAGCCCTTCATTGTTGTAAGAAGAGATATCAGACTTCCGTATACTCTACCGCTTTTTCCCCTTATAAGCTCTGCAATATCAGGATTTTTCTTCTGCGGCATTATAGATGAACCTGTAGAATATGTGTCATCCATCTCCACAAATCTGTATTCATCTGTATTCCATATGATAATTTCCTCTGACAGCCTGCTAAGATGCATTGATATTATAGCAAGGTCTGATAACAACTCCAAAAGATAATCTCTGTCACTTACGGAATCCATACTGTTTCTTGTAGCAGTCTCAAACTCCAAAAGGCTTGCCACATAATCTCTGTCAAGATCATATGTTGTTCCTGCAAAAGCTCCTGAGCCCAAAGGTGAAAGATTCATTCTCTTTCTTGTAGAGCGAAGCCTGTCAAAGTCTCTTATAAACATCTCAAAATATGCACCGAAATGATGCGCCAGAGTTGTAGGCTGTGCCTTTTGTAAATGTGTAAATCCCGGCATATATGTTGTAGTATTCTCTTCCATTATACGAAGAACTTCACTGAGCAGTTCATATAGAAGGTCCTTAAGCTCATCAATCTCATCTCTTACATAGAGTTTCATATCAAGTGCCACCTGATCGTTTCTGCTTCTTCCGGTATGAAGCTTCTTACCTGTATCACCTATTCTCTCAATCAAATGTGCTTCAACATATGAATGAATGTCCTCTGAACCGTCATCAAATTTTAATACACCGCTTTCTATATCCTTTTCTATAGAATTCAGTCCTTCAATGATTTTATCTCTCTCATCATCTGTAAGTATATTTTGTTTTGCAAGCATCTTTACATGAGCTATACTTCCTCTGATATCCTGCTTATAGAATCTATGGTCAAATGAAAGTGATTCATTAAAACTCTCCACCAGTTTATTTGTTTCTTTTGTAAATCTTCCACCCCAAAGTTTCATATATACACCGTCTTTCTATTTCAAATCTTCATTATTAGTATTTTCATCAGTTTCAGGATTATAGTTTTTTGTAAGCAGTTCAACTACACCTTTTCCGCCGCCTGTGGTTATATCAACGTATACACGTTTATTTTCACCGTTTTTTTCTTCAGATTCGTCATCGTCTTCTTCATCATCATCGTCTTCATCGTTATCTTCATCATCATCCGAATCTTCTATATCAAGTTCTTCAAACTCATCGTCTTCAATAACTTCTTTCTTTTTGAATTTGAATCCGCCGTATTCAATAACTTTTTTCACAAGGCATATCAGTAATAATAAAGTCAATGAAGCCGCACTTATTATTGCACCTTCAATAATACCTGAACTTAAATATTTAAATTCTATTTCATGCTGTCCTTTTTCAAGTTTTAAGCCGATAAAGGCATCCATAATCTTTATCTTTTCAGCTTTCTTTCCGTCCACATAAACACTCCATCCTTCATCATATGGAATAGAAGTAAACAATGTGGTATTTTCAACCGCATGAACATTTCCTGACAGGTATGAATCTGAAATCTTACTGAGATATAAAGGATTCTTATTTAGGATATAATACAATTTCTTCAGAGAATCATAGTTGACTCTATAAACTCTTGCATCAATTGATTCATCCTTATCATCCGTACTTACAAATCTTCCGTTTTTCTCTCCCTCAAGAGTTCCAAGCTCCAATATATAATGTCTCTTCAGATTCTTAAATGACTTTTTAACATCTCCGTCTCCATAACTGAATTCCACTTCGTCAATTGCCGGATTTGTAACATAGGCATAGTATTCACCGTCTATATCGGTCTGAAAGTTTACGGAAGTAGACTCCTTTATAGTCTCTATTTGCTCAAATATATCAGGTAAACCGTAAACGGCGGCCAAATCATTTTGAACATCTATAGGATCTCCGAGATTCAAGTTCCAATCATCTGTAAATCTTTCATCAACCATATATCCAAGAGGCAGAGTATAAGGATTTTCATATAAATAACTGTTTCCTGATATATCCACATAAGAAATATTTGTATTTCTTGACTCACCGGTATATATTGCATATTTTACCGCAAAAAGCATATCTAAAAGAGGTGTTTCTCCGGTTATAGAATATGCATTTGTAGATGCTTCATTTCCAAGTTTTTCAAATAATTCGGTAAGTAAAGCGTTTGCCGTAGATGAAAAAATAGATACCGATTTAAAATTCAACCATGCACCGTCATCCTTTGTCTTTCTGTCAACCTTATCTATACGATAAAAATCATCCATCGGCAATTTCTTAAGTAAAGCTCTTACATCGGCATTGTCATTTATATAATTACTTCTGTTTATTGTTGTCACACTTGTAACCGACATATTGACACTTGATTCAATTACCACTATTGCAAGTGAAATCAAAAATAAATATGTTTTTGATATTCTCTTTGCCATATGCAAATACATTAACATTGCATAAATGCTTATAAAAATCATTGCCGCATAAAATACTGCAAAATGGAAATCCTCATTATTTACTATCTTTTGTGCAAGCAAAATATATATCATACTGATTCCGAATGCAAATCCAAGATCCTTGGTTGTATTCGCACTGAAATTATCATATGCCTTTGCACATATAAAGAGTACAAGGAATATATAGATAAAACTCTGTCTCGCAGGTAGTGAGTTCGGATAATGAAGTCCGTGCCATATATAATTCAATACATTTATTGAAAAGCCTGCAAGAAAAAATACAAGTAATGAAATATAAACCGCTTTTTCTTTCTTGGAAATCTTTCTGTTCAATATGTACAGAACAACAAATAAAAATATTCCGACACCACAGAATATATTCGGCCAATGATCAAGTCCGATTTCAACTTTTACATTGCCCATATGTCTGGCAATCATATCGAAAATAGAAAAATATGAATTAAATGTACTTGGAAAGTCAAAGTCTCCCGAGGCTGTAAGCTTAAGTGCATATATTTCAGGCAATAAAACAAGTGCACTCAGTCCTCCTGCAAGCACTGAATAAACAGCAAATCTTATTGAAGCAATTACAAATTTTCTCCAATTGTTCTCATTATCCATTACATTAAGAGAAATGAAGTATATTACCATAAACAGACAAATCATGATGGAAATATAATAATTTGACAGTATACATAGCCCAAGTATAAGTGTATACAGTAAACCTTTTCCTGTTTTTACAAGTCTTTCAATACCCAAGCATACTATCGGAAAAAGTATAATACAATCCAGCCACATAATGTTCCAGCTATATGCCGCCATATATCCTGAAAGTGCATAGAATATTCCGAAGAATAATATTCCTGCTTTGTTTCCTGAAGTGTGTTTAGATAAATAATATGTGAAACCAAGTCCTGAAAGCCCTATCTTTGCCACTATCATATATGTCATAAACTCTATAACATATTTTTGCGGACATAGAATAATCAGCCAGTTTAGAGGGCTGGCAAGATAGTAGGCATAAAGTGCCGAGAAATTTATTCCCATACCGAGGTCCCAACTGTAAAGAAGTGAACCGCCATTACTCAGCTTATATTTAAACTCTGAAAAAAACGGAGCATACTGATGATACATGTCAGTTCTCAAAAAGCTCTCATCACCAAACGGGAATATTCCTCTTTGAATGAATATTAATATCATTATAAAAACCGGTATTAAAAAAGATAAAGCAAATATTGCCCTTTTATCCATTATAATTTCATCTCTCTGATTCAAATTTAAATCGTTCATTTTTCTCCTCCGTCTTCCCACTAATTATAGTAGAGGATTTTTTTTTTATCAATCTAATTCATAAGATTTATATACAATAGTTAAAAAAAATGCTATACTTCTACCTAAAAGTCGTTAGGAGATATATGAAAAAGAAAATTTTATTACCTATTTTGGCTTTCGCAGTATTACTTACAGCGATTGCCGTCATATTTTCAAATACAAAAAGCAAAAATAAAGAACCTGAAACCACTCTTGAAACTACAACCACTCAAGAAGAAACTACAACCGAGCCGCCTACAAAAGCTTATAAGACTGATGAAAATTATACAAGGAAAATTGATTTTGATTCGCTTAAGGCTACAAATCCCGATGTAATAGCATGGGTGTATATTCCCGGAACTGTAATTGATTATCCGATATTATGGAAAGAATATGATATAGAATATTATTTACACCATGATATAAACCATCAGGAATCATATTATTCCGTATATATGGACGGCTACAGTAATTCGGATTTTTCAACACTTAACAATATTATCTACGGTCATCATATGAAAGACGGTAAAATGTTTACCGATATCACTAAGTTCAAAAATGAAGATTTTTTCAAGGAACATAGAATGATATATATTTATACTCCGAATAAAACTTATAGATTAAAGACTGTTGCCGCTCTTTATACAGATTCCGCACCTGAAAGAAGACAGACATATTTTGATGATATGGATTATTTCCACAAATATGTGGACAGGATGACAGAAAAATGTACCTTCAGAGAGATTCCGGAAGCAGGTGTAAATAAAATTTGGTCTTTTATAACCTGTTCATATGAGGGTGATGATACAAGAACCGTTTTATATGCATATGAATTGGATGATAATGATGAACCTGCACAATATGATTTATCAACTATTGATTTTGGAGAAGATCACAGGTAAAATATATACTGTTTTTTTGTATTATAACCTCAGGTTATAACAATTATATTATATAATAAATTGACATTTATCATAATGGTGCTATAGTAAATTGAAAACCAATATGATTTTATTAATTACTACTTTTAATATTGGGAGGTAAAATGAGACGAGTATTTTCACTTATTGTAGATAATTCTGCAGGTGTTTTAAGTCGTGTATCAGGTCTGTTCTCAAGGAGAGGATATAATATAGACTCTCTCACTGTCGGAGAGACAGCCGATCCGCGCTTTTCAAGAATGACAGTTGTTTCTATTGGAGACGAGGACACACTTGACCAGATAGTAAAACAGCTGAGAAAACTTGAAGATGTAAGAGACATCAAGGTTTTAGAGGAAGGCAAAAGTGTTTTCCGTGAAATTATAATGATAAAGGTAAAAGCCGATGCTTCACAGAGACAGGATATCGCGGCTCTTTGTGATATTTTCAGAGCTACTATTGTAGATGTGGCTAAGGATTGTTTGACAGTTATGCTTACAGGTGATAATTCAAAACTTGAAGCACTTTCAAACCTTCTTTCAGATTATGAAGTTTTGGAACTTGCCAGAACAGGACTCACTGCTCTTTCAAGAGGAAGTGATGATGTAGTTGTTTTCAACTAGTTTTTATTTGATGGTTCCCCAGCCTAAATGGGTTAAAATAGAAGTTACTTAGGAGGTATTTATATGTCTAAAATTTATTATCAAGAGGATTGTAATCTTTCAATGCTTGAGGGTAAAACTATCGCAATCATCGGTTATGGTAGCCAGGGACATGCACATGCATTGAACTTAAAGGAAAGCGGATGTAATGTAATCGTAGGTCTTTATGAAGGAAGTAAGTCATGGGCAAAGGCAGAGGCGCAGGGACTTAAGGTTTACACAGCTGCAGAGGCTACAAAGAAAGCCGATATCATAATGATTCTTATAAATGATGAGCTTCAGGCTGATTTATATAAGAATGATATCGAGCCTAACCTTGAAGCAGGAAATATGCTTATGTTCGCTCACGGTTTCAATGTTCACTTCGGTTGTATCACAGCACCTAAGGATGTGGATGTTGCAATGATCGCTCCTAAGGCTCCGGGACATACTGTTCGTTCAGAGTATCTTGAGGGTAAGGGAACACCTTGTCTTGTAGCTGTAGAGCAGGATGCTACAGGTAAGGCTCTTGAGCTTGCACTTGCTTACGGTGCAGGTATCGGTGGTGCCAGAGCAGGTCTTCTTGAGACAACATTCCGTACAGAGACTGAGACTGACCTTTTCGGTGAGCAGGCTGTTCTTTGCGGCGGTGTTTGTGCACTTATGCAGGCAGGTTTCGAGACTCTTTGTGAGGCAGGCTATGACCCTAGAAATGCATACTTTGAGTGTATCCATGAGATGAAGCTTATCGTAGATCTTATCTATCAGTCAGGATTTGAGGGAATGAGATATTCTATCTCAAATACAGCCGAGTACGGTGACTATATAACAGGACCTAAGATCATTACAGAGGATACTAAGAAGGCTATGAAGCAGATTCTTACAGATATCCAGGACGGTACATTTGCTAAGGACTTCTTACTTGATATGTCTAATGCAGGTCGTCAGGTTCATTTCAAGGCTATGAGAAAGCTTGCAGCTGAGCATCCTTCAGAGAAGGTAGGTGCAGAGATCAGAAAGCTTTACAGCTGGAACAATGATGATGAGAAACTTATCAACAACTAATTTTTTATAAAGTTTTAGCCACTGCTTATGCAGTGGCTATTTTTATTCTATTCTCCTTTTAAAGGTATAAAAGTTCTGCCGTCTTCAGTTTTTCCGGCCTTTATGGTGCTCTCATATTCAGCCTTTGCCTCTTTAATAAAAATTTCCTGTGAGTTTTTCTTTTCACTTCCCAATCTTCTTATCTTCTCATATCTTCCGTCAGGTAAGAGGATAGAGGCCTTTACATTATCCTCAAGTTCCACATCCAAGTAATGCTTTATACTCTTTATGATATCCTCATCGGCTACCGGGAATACTATCTCTACTCTCTTTTCCAGATTTCTGTTCATCCAGTCGGCACTGCCAAGGAAAATCTCCTCTTCACCGTCTATTCGGAAATCAAATATTCTGGCATGTTCAAGAAATGTTCCGACAATCGATCTGACTGTAATATTTTCAGACACTCCTTTTATTCCTACCTTAAGGCAGCATATACCCCTGACAATCAGGTCTATCTTTACACCTGCACAACTTGCCGAATACAATGCACATATAATATCCTTATCTGAAAGCGAGTTCATCTTTGCTATGATTCTTACCTCGGCTCCTCTCTTTGCCGCCTCTTCACATTGGCTTATCTTCTTTAAGAATATATCCTTCATCCAAAGCGGTGCAACCACATATCTTTTCCAGAAAGGCGGTTCTGAATATCCGCTGAGCATGTTAAAGACTGCCGTAGCATCCTCACCATAACTTTCTCTTGCCGTAAACATACCAAGGTCTGTATAAAGTTTTGCAGTAGAATCATTATAGTTTCCGGTACCCAGATGCACATATCTTCTGATACCCTCATCTTCCCTTCTTACAACCAGAGTTATCTTTGAGTGCGTCTTTAATCCAACAAGTCCGTAGATCACATGACAGCCTGCTTTTTCAAGCATTCTTGCCCAATTTATATTATTCTCCTCATCAAATCTTGCCTTAAGCTCCACCAAAACCGTAACCTGTTTTCCGTTATCCGCTGCATTTGCAAGCGCCTTGATAATTGGTGAATTTCCGCTGACTCTGTATAAAGTCTGCTTTATAGCAAGAACATTTTTATCTGCCGCCGCCTTTGATACAAAATCTATTACCGGATCAAAGCTCTCATATGGATGTGAAAGCAAAATATCTTTCTTTTTTATCTCTTCAAATATATCCTCACAGTCTATGAGCCTTTGATTCATTACAGGAACGTGCTTTTTATCCTTTAATCTCTCAAAACCTTCAAGTGAGTATATCTTCATAAGAACTGTCAGATCCAGAGGTCCGTTTATCTTAAATATATCCTCTTCATCAACATTCAACTCATTTTTCAGGAAATTTAAAAGGCTTGCATCCATTCTTTCTTCGGCTTCAAGTCTGATGGCCTCTCCCCACTGTCTCTTCTTAAGTTTTTTCTTTATTTCCTCTAACAGATCCGATGCATCATCCTCGTCAAGCTTAAATTCCGCATTTCTCATCACTCTGAATGTTGCTGCAGATATTACTTCATAGTTTAAGAACAGTTTATCTATATTTTTCTCTATGATATCTTCAAGATAAATTATCTTTCTCTCCTCGGACTCGCAAGGTATCTCCACTATTCTCGGAAGTACTGAAGGCACCTGCACCATCGCAAAATCCATATCTTTATCTACATTTCCAAGATATACATCCTTTTTCTTCTTTTTTGATGTTTCTTCTTTTCTCTTTCTTATCAGAGCCGCAATATTTAAAGTCTTATTTCTGACAAGCGGAAAAGGTCTTGAAGCATCTACAGCCATAGGTGTAAGCACAGGGTATACAAACTCGTCAAAATATTCATTGATAAAACTTTTCTCATTCGTATCAAGCTCGTCATCATGACTTATTATATGCAAATTTTCCTTCTTTAAAAGCGGAACCAAAGATTTGTTATATACCTCATACTGCTTTTTAACAAAGTCATGAGTCTCCTTAGTAAGGATACCAAGCTGCTTATCCGCACTCATTCCGGAGATATCTTTTTTCTTATAGTCGGCATCCACCATATCTTTTAAAGAAGCAATCCTTACCATAAAAAACTCATCAAGATTTGAAGATGTAATACTTAAAAATTTTAATCTTTCAAAAAGCTTTACATCATCATCCTCAGCTTCATTTAAAACTCTGATATTGAACTTCAGCCAGGACAGCTCCCTGTTTGTAAAATATTCTACATTATCAAACTTTTCCATAATAGCCACTCCTTCCTATCAAAAAGTTCTTATCTGCTTCAAAATAAATTCTATTCCGAAGATTTCTCTAAAGAAATCTCTGTGAGAGTTAAAACTGAGTATTTCAAGGCTCAAATCACCCATGTAATTCACTTCAAGTTTCAGCTTATTTTCATCTAATTTCAATGTGAAATTCTTTATTTTCTGCTTGTGAGATCTGTCAAGTGCATTTGCCATTTGCAGTATTGCACTTAATTTTGCAAGCCTGATATCTCTTTTATTATAAATATTTTCTTCATTATCAATATTTGATATCTCCGCCATAAGCATTCTCTCATCATGAGATATACCTATGATCTCTCCTGATGAAATTATATTGTAGGTGGCTGTATCACTGTTTTTCATATTGATAAACTTACCGATATTATGAAGTATGGCGGCTATTTGTACCAAGAGTCTGTCTCTTTCCGTTAAACCGCTGACCTCCTTTATTGCATCAAATATAAGAAGAGCGTTCTTTTCCACCGCAGTTGTGTGTTTACTGTTCCCTCTGTATCTTTTTGCAAGGTTTTTTGACGCAGCAATTATATCTTCTTCAAAATTATGACCTACACTTATAATTCCGGTTTTCTTTGCATACTCCGCCGCAATTCCGTCTATCAAAAGTGTACCGGGCATCCATATTTCCTTGGCATTAAAGAGATCAAAAATTCTTTGAAAAATAAGCACACTCGGCAAAATCATCTTTGCATGATTTTTACTTACACCAAGTATATTCTCTATTTCCTCAACACTCTTTCCACGTATTTTATCAAATAATTTAATAAATCTCTCATAATCTATTATCATATCTGAGGATTCATGATCCATATATCTGAATACATACATAAGAGGTTCTCCGATACCGATTATCGTCTTTACCTTTTTATTCTTAAGATAAATCTTTTTAAATGTATTAAGGTCGTTATCTATAAGCTCTGTAAGTACATTATGCTTTTTTTCATTGATATTATCAATCTCCTCTACCATCTCTCGAAGTCTTAAAACTCCAAGTGATAAATTTTGTGTGCTCTGTATTGCACCGTTATCGTAAAGAGTAAGCTGCATACTTCCAAATCCGACATCGGCAATAGCGGTACCGCTCTTTATATATTTCTCAAACAGCTCACCTTTTGAATCGATAGACATATAATTGATAAATCTTTGCTCGGAGTTTGATATTATACTTATATCAATCCCTGCCCTTACCTTTATCTGGTCAAGCACCTGCATATTGTTTGAGGCTTCTCTCATGGCGCTGGTTGCATATGCCTTATACGCATCCACCTTATAGCTATGCATTATTTTCTTAAAATCCGATAAAATATCACATAGCTCATCTATCATTTCATAACTGATTTTTCCGAATTTATAGGTGTCGCTGCCAAGCGCAATAGTATGCTTGACATAATCAATTCTCCTTATTCCTGATTTACTTGCTATCTCATAAATTCCAAGTTCAAGCTCAAATGAGCCTACATCAATCGCCGCAAAATATTTTATCCCACTCTTTTCCATACGCTCTCCAAGTCTATTGACTCTGTAAATAAGTTATAAATTGTGTTGCACTTCTTCCTGACATACCTCCGTGAGACAATTCCCACATATTGGCTTTTGAAAGTATTTCACTCTCATCCATATCTATATTATTCTTCTTTGCCAAAGAAAGTACAATAGAGTTAAACTCTCTCTTATCCGGTGAACCGTAATAGATTTTTTCACCAAATCTTGTAGATAATGAAAGCTTTTCCTCCACAGTATCTCTTGTATGAAGTTCTTCATCTGTTTCAGTCTTATCTCTGAAACTTTCTCTGATAAGATGTCTTCTGTTGCTTGTAGCATATATCAATACATTCTCAGGTCTTCTTCCAAATCCTCCTTCCAGAATCGCCTTTAAATATTTATATTCAAGTTCAGACTCCTCAAAGCTTAAATCATCCATATATATGATAAACTTATAATTCCTGTCTTTAAGCTGCTCAAGTATATCGGATAAATATCTGAATTGATGCTTATAGATTTCAATAATCCTAAGTCCTTTATCATAGTACTCGTTTACAATAGCTTTTACACTTGAAGATTTTCCGGTTCCGGCATCTCCGTACAATAAACAGTTATTTGCAGGTTTACCGTTTATAAAACTCTCGGTATTGTATGTGAGTTTTTTCTTTTGAATATCATAACCGATTATATCATTCAAATAAACATGCTCGACTCTGGTTATCGGTATTATATTTGCAGTCTTTAAATCCGTACCTTCTTCTATACGAAAAGCTTTATTCAAACCGAACTTCCCTACACCATACTCCTTATAAAATTCAGTTATTATATCTTTAAACTCATTGTCCGAGTCCGCCTCTATAAGTTGCTTTGAAAGTCTTAGAATCCTGTCTCTTACTCTTGTGTTTACAAGCTTTGAATCTCTTCCGTTACCTTCATAATGATATATCTCTTTTAATAAATCGCCGTTAATATTAGGTATAAATTGAATCAACTCTTTTAATATTTTAAAATCATGTATTGCAAATGTATTTATACTTCCTGAAGTTTCACCTACAATCTCTGTAGCTTTTGAGTATACATTCTCATTGTATGCAAGTGCCAATGCAAGTATATTAGCCCAAAGATTTCCGTGAAGACCGTACTCACCGGCAACTTCAATCATCTTTGATATGGTTTTACTTACATTGTTGCTGTTCTTATCCAAAGCACAAAACATTCTTATTGTGTCTTCAAACTTCAAGTCTCTATATAATATCAAATCATCTATCTTTGAATCTTTACATGCTTTTATACTGTACATATTTCCTCCTTAAGCTACATTAATTATTTGAACAATAGTTTCCCAAAATCTTTAAAAAAGGGACTTTCTCACTAAGTATTTCCAGTACATTTAAAACATTTTCCGAGTTTAGATTTGCCTCAACATCTATAAAAAATCTGTACTCAAATGTTTTTTCAGGTATCGGTCTTGATTCTATCTTCACAAGGTTCAATCCGTTTAATACAAATATTCCGAGAATATTATACAGCATACCCTTTTCATGTGGAAGTTCCAATATAAGGCTGAGTTTATTTGAATTTTTCGAAAAAATCTTTTCCTTACTTAGTACTACGAATCTTGTGGTATTATTGGAGTTTCTGTTAATTCCCCTGTCTAAAATATCCAGATTGTAAAGCTTAGCTGAAAGCTCGGAAGCAATTGCCGCCTGCTCGATCTTGCCTTCATTTTTTACTTTTTTTGCAGATACGGCAGTGTTTAAAAGGCTTATCTGGCTCCACTCAGGATGTTCTTTCAAATAAGATGCACATTGCATTAAAGCCTGAGGATGTGAATATACTATTTTAATATCGGAAAAGCTTGCCCCCTTTATTCCCAAAAGACAGTGGCTGATATGTAAATCATATTCCTCTACAATTACTACATCTTTTTTTAAAAGCAAATCGAAAATATCTGTAACAATACCGGCAGATGAATTCTCAATTGGTACAACACAGTATGACGCCTCACCGTTTAAAACTGAATTTATAGCATCTTCAAAAGTATTTACATTCTCTGTGTCCGCTTCGGGGAATAATGTCTGTGTTACTATATGTGAATATGCACCTTCCACACCCTGATAGACTATTTTTTTTATACAGGAATCCATATATTCCTTGCATTTAAATCCGCTCGGCATATCATCAAATTTTATTTCCTCAAGTCTTTGCATAGTACTCCCAAAGTTTTATCTTTTTTCTTTCACCATGTTTTCAAGCATATTTACAATTTTATTTCTCGCATATGCGCCAAGCTTTTTCTTCTCGTCATCAGACAATTCCGATATTATTATCGGCTCGCCATACTCAATTATTACATTACTCTTTTTCATAAAAGGTAAATGCTGTTCCCATATCTCATATGTACCGTAAATAGCTACAGGTATAACAGGTACCTTTCCTTTTTCGGCTATCTTCAATGAGCCTTCTTTAAAATCCTTTACATTTGTGACATCATCATTTAAGTTTCTTGTTCCCTCAGGACAAATCCATATCGAAACACCTGATTTAACCTTTTCTACACCCTGTAATATTGTCTTAAGTCCCTGCTTTATATCTTTCCTGTTTAAGAAAAGGCAATTGAGCAAATCCATCCACTGTTTAAGAAGCGGAACCTTTATCATTTCATACTTTGCCACAAAACCGAGAGGTTTATAAGTATATGCATATCCTGCAAGTATATCAAAATAGCTTCTGTGATTACTTACAAATAAAACGCCTCCGTCTTTTGGAATATTTTCACTTCCTCTTACTTCCACTTTTGCCCCCGCCAAAAACAGTAAGAGTCTGAAAGTTATACGCACCATTGTTTGTGCAATAGCGGAAGAAGTAACAGGTTTAAACCTTTTTACTATAAGTAAAACAAGCATTGTCGGTATAAAAAGTAACAGGTATAAAAGCAGACACAGTGCTACCAAAATAAATCTAATCATTTGAAAAAACCTCTCATTATAATAATGGACTAAGGAGTCTACTCACCTGTTCTTTAACTCTTTGAATAAGTGAACGATTCTTATACATTGACAATGTATACTCCTTTGAATCATAAATATCTCTCATAAAATTGTCTTCAAGTTCTGTTGCAATATCCTCATCGTAAATCATTGCATTGACTTCAAAATTAAGCTCAAAGCTTCTTATATCCATATTAGCCGTACCCACACAGGCTACCTTGCCGTCAGCCATTACAGACTTTGCATGTAAGAATCCCTTCTCATAGGTATATACCTTTCCACCCGCTTCAAGAAGAGTTCCTGCCCAGCTAAGCGTGGCGGAATATACAAATGGATGATCCGGCATACATGGAATCATAAGCCTTACATCAACTCCCGATCTTGCCGCGATATTTAGCGCACTTATAAAAGCCTCATCAGGTATAAAATAAGGCGTGTGGATATACACATGATTCTTTGCATGATTTATAATCTCTATGTAATTATCTCGTATAAGTTTGGTCTCGGAATCCGGTCCGCTTGAAATTATCTGCATTCTGAGAATATTGTCACCTTCCTCAGGTACAAAATCCATCTCATCCAGTTCGGTAAAATATTTGTCATTTAAGAAAATATCTTCTTTTGTCGCGTACTTCCAATCCAGTCCAAATCTAAGTTCAAGTCCGTTTACAGCCTCTCCTACTATTCTAAGATGTGTATCTCTCCAGTGTCCGAATTTCTTTGAGCCGTCAACATATTCTTTTCCGATGTTAAAGCCTCCTACATAACCGATTTTACCGTCTATTACGGCTATTTTTCTGTGGTTCCTGTAGTTTATACGAAAGTTGATTCTTCCCAAAGTTGCAGGAAAAAAAACACCCAACTTTATGCCATGAGATTTTAAATTTTCTAAAATCTTCTTTGACATAAACCTTCCGCCCATTCCGTCAAACAGAATCCTTATCTCAATACCCTCATCAGCTTTTTTTATAAGCTCCTTGGCTATATTTAGGAAAAGATAGTCCTGCTTTATAATATAATATTCCAAATGTATATATTTTTTGGCATTCTTAATATCTTCAATCAGTGCATCAAATTTATTATTTCCGTCCGTGAATATATCCAAAGAATTTTTCATTGTCAAAAGTGAGCCTCCGGACATAAGGTTGTACTGCATCAATCTGTGATATTCTTTGGCATACAAATCATTCTTCATCATTTCACTTTTGGTGAAGAATTTTTCCTGCCTGATGGTGGCTCTCCTTATGCTGTCCTCAACACTTTTTAATTTAAACATTCTGGATTTTCTGTAATCCTGACCTATAAATAAATACAGTATTATTCCTATAATCGGCAGAAAATTAAGTACTAAAATCCATGTCCAAACTGTTCTCGGATCTCTTCTTTGAAAAAATACGATTATCAATGACAGTATCAAATTCAAATAGAACAAATGAACAAATCCTAAGTGACCTGTTTTTAAAATATCAAACATATAACTCCCGGTTTATTAATTTAACTACAATAACGAACTGATTTATGTAATATACGTTACTATAGCAACAGATTTTTCTATAATCCTGTCTATTATACCACTAATATTGTTTTTTTACATTAAATAAAAAAGAGCCGGTTGCCCGACTCTTTAATATTTATTTTTGTACAACCGCAGTCAGCTCATTATAAGGATCCAAGTCGATATATATTATATCTTTTGCTTTCAACTCGCTGTCTGAAAGAATAAGCTTTGCAACCATGGTCTCGACATTTTTTTGCAGATATCTCTTTAGCGGTCTTGCACCATATGCAGGGTCATATCCGTTATCAATGATATAGTTCTTTGCCGCATCGCTAAGTTCAACTTTAAGTTCCTTACTTTCAAGTCTTTCATTGAGCTCATCCATTAACAGATTTATAATATTTCCGATATTATCCTTTGTAAGCGGCTTAAACATAATGATTTCATCAAGTCTGTTTAAGAACTCAGGTCTGAAGCTGTTTCTAAGCTCATCCATTACTTTCTTTCTTGCATCTTCACTGATATCACCATATGTATTGATACCGTCAAGTAAGTATGCGGAGCCTAAGTTTGATGTCATTATTATGATGGTATTCTTAAAGTCTACAGTCTTTCCAAGTGAATCGGTTACTCTACCGTCATCAAGCACCTGTAAAAGTACGTTAAATACATCAGGATGTGCCTTTTCTATCTCATCAAATAGCACTACTGAATATGGCTTTCTTCTTACAGCTTCTGTAAGCTGTCCGCCCTCATCATATCCTACATATCCCGGAGGAGCTCCTATAAGTCTGCTCACGGAGAATTTCTCCATGTACTCACTCATATCGATTCTTATCATATTGTTTTCATCATCAAACAGAGACTTTGCCAGAGATTTTGCAAGCTCAGTCTTACCTACACCGGTAGGTCCGAGGAAAAGGAATGAACCTATAGGTTTTGAAGGATCTTTAATACCGGCTCTTGAACGAATTATAGCATCGGTAACCTTCTCAACAGCTTCATCCTGTCCTATTACTCTCTCATGGAGAGTGTCTCCAAGGTGAAGAGTCTTTTCTCTTTCACTCTCACTCAGCTTTGATACAGGAATATTTGTCCATCTTGAGATAATTCTTGCAATTTCTTCATCTGTTACAGACTCACGAAGAAGTCTGAGGTCTTCTTTTTTAACCTTTTCCTCTTCAATCTGAAGCTGTTTTTGCAGCTCAGGCAACTTTCCGTATTGGAGTTCTGCAGCTCTGTTAAGGTCATAGCTTTGCTTTGCGGCATTTATCTGTCTGTTGACCTCATCAATCTCACCTCTGAGTTTTGCAAGACCTTCAACACTCTTTTTCTCATTTTCCCATTTTGACTTTGCCTCATTTAACTCATCATTAACCTCTGCAAGTTCTTTTTGCAAAGATTCAAGTCTTTCCTTTGAAAGATTATCGTTTTCTTTCTTAAGTGCGGTTTCTTCAATCTGAAGCTGCATCTGTCGTCTTGAGAGTTCATCTATCTCTGTAGGCACCGAATTAAGCTCAGTCTTTATAAGAGCACAGGCCTCATCTACAAGGTCGATCGCCTTATCAGAAAGGAATCTGTCACTTATATATCTGTCTGAAAGTACAGCTGCACTCACAAGGGCACCGTCAGTTATTTTAACTCCGTGATATGCCTCATATCTGTCCTTCAAACCACGAAGTATTGATATTGTATCCTCTATCGTAGGTTCTTCTACAAGTACAGGTTGGAATCTTCTCTCAAGTGCAGGGTCCTTTTCAATATACTTTCTATACTCATCAAGTGTGGTGGCACCGATACAATGCAATTCACCTCTTGCGAGCATAGGCTTTAACATATTTCCGGCATCCATACTGCCCTCTGTTTTACCTGCACCTACTATTGTATGAAGCTCATCTATGAAAAGAATAATCTCACCTTCGGACTTTCTTACCTCATCCAAAACCGCCTTTAATCTTTCTTCAAACTCACCTCTATACTTCGCACCTGCTATAAGCGCGCCCATATCTAGGGCAAAGAGTTTCTTATCTTTAAGATTATTCGGAACATCTCCTGCCACAATTCTTCCTGCAAGTCCCTCTACTACTGCGGTTTTACCTACACCCGGCTCACCTATAAGTACAGGATTGTTCTTTGTCTTACGGCTTAATATCCTTATAACATTTCTTATCTCACTGTCTCTTCCGATAACAGGATCAAGTTTTTGCTGCCTTGCACGCTCAACAAGGTCATATCCATATTTATTTAAAGTATCATAAGTAGCTTCCGGATTGTCTGAAACCACTCTTTGGTTACCTCTTACCTCGGAGAGTACCTGTAAAAACTTATTTTTGTTTATTCCATACATTCTGAAAATCTGTGCCACATTAGAAGACGGATTTTCCAAAAGATTTAGGAAAATATGCTCTACCGAAACATACTCATCTCCCATGCTCTTTGCTACATCCTCTGCAGTAATAAGCACTTTATTTAAATCATTACTGATATAGGCATTTCCTCCGCTTACCTTCGGAAGTTTTTCTATGGCGGATTCCACTTCGTTTCTAAATTCATTTTCATTAATACCCATCTTTTTTATAAGATTAACTATCAATGAACCCTCTATATCTAATAGTGATGCCAACAAATGTATTTGTTCTATTTGCTGATTGCCATAAGTAGCCGCCACCTTTTCCATGTTTTGGACAGCTTCAATTGACTTTTGTGTAAATTTGCTTATATTCATTAAATCACCACCTTTGTTATCTTTGTTATACACGTACTATAACAGACTTGTTTTTATATGTCAAGCGAATTTTAAATATTATTTAAAAATTATTTTATGTCTCCTGTTAATTAATTTCTTTTTCCATTTTAGGTCTTGTAAAAGTGTAAAATTTGGACTATAATACGAAAAATGATTTTTATAAAGGAGAAGTATGAGACATCTTTTAAACCCATTGGACTTTTCTGTTGAAGAAACTAATGCACTCTTAGAGCTTGCTATTGATATTGAAAACAACAGGGGAAAGTATTCTAAAATTTGTGAAGGAAAAAAATTAGCAACATTATTTTATGAGCCAAGCACACGAACCAGACTCTCATTTGAAGCAGCGATGCTTAATTTGGGAGGTAGCGTACTTGGCTTTCATTCTGCCGACTCATCATCCGCAGCAAAGGGAGAAAGCGTTGCAGATACTATCAGAGTAATTTCTTCATATGCAGATATAGCGGCAATGCGTCATCCGAAAGAGGGTGCACCGCTTGTTGCAAGCAAATTCTCTTCTATTCCGGTAATTAATGCCGGTGACGGTGGACATCAGCATCCTACACAGACTCTTACAGACCTTTTGACAATAAAGAGAATGAAAGGAAATATCTCAGACCTTACAGTCGGACTTTGCGGCGATCTGAAGTTCGGTAGAACAGTTCATTCACTTATTAACGCTCTTATCAGATATCCGAATATCAAATTTGTTCTTATCTCCCCTGAAGAGCTTAAAGTTCCCGACTACATCAGAGATGACGTACTTAAGGCAAACAATATCGAGTTTAGTGAAGTTACAAGTCTTGACGAGGCTATGCCTGAGCTTGATATACTTTATATGACAAGAGTTCAAAGAGAACGTTTCTTTAACGAAGAAGATTATATTCGTTTAAAGGACACATATATTTTGGATAAGCAGAAATTAAAGCATGCTAAAAAGGATATGTATATACTCCATCCGCTTCCAAGAGTAAATGAAATAAGCGTTGAGGTTGATAATGACCCCAGAGCCGCATATTTCAAACAGGCTGAGTTCGGTGTATATGTAAGAATGGCTTTGATTCTCACTCTTTTGGAGGTAAAATAATGTTAAATATCAGTGGATTAAATGAAGGTGTGGTACTTGATCATATAGAAGCCGGAAAAAGCTTGGATATATATTTTCACTTAGGACTTGATAAGCTTGATATACCTGTTGCAATTATAAAGAATGCCAAATCTAAAAAAATGGGTAAGAAAGATATTATCAAAATCGAAGGTGATGTACTTGATTTGATAGATTTTGATGTAATCGGATATATCGATCACAATATCACAATCAATGTTATAAAGAATAATGCAATAGTTGAGAAAAAGACTGTTTCATTACCTGAGAAGATAACAAATATTATCAAGTGTAAGAACCCCAGATGTATCACTTCTATAGAACAGGAGCTCCCACATATCTTCTATCTTTCAGATAAGGAGAATGAGGTATATCGTTGCATCTATTGTGAAGAGAAAAGAAATAAGAAAAAATAATATTTTAAACTACAAAACTGCCGGATTAAATTTTAATCCGGCAGCCTTTTTATACCAATATGGCTTTCTTTATTTCCACCTTTTCAGGTAATCCTTTTATTTCTCTTAGAATCTTCATGAACTCTTTTCCGGTAATAGTTTCCTTTTCTATAAGGAACTCTGCCAGTTTGTCCATTACATCTTTATTTTCTCTAAGGATTCTAAGGGCTTCATCATAGCTCTTTTTAAGTATTTTCATTACTTCTTTGTCAACTTCGGTAGCCGTATTGTCGCCACAGTCAAGTACTGCCTGTCCTGACAGGTATTGATTTTCAACTCTTGCAAGTCCCATCAATCCGAACTTATCACTCATACCGTACTGTGTAACCATTGCTCTGGCAATAGAGGTAGCCTTTTCAATATCATTTGATGCACCTGTTGTTACGGAATCAAATACTATTTCCTCGGCCGCTCTACCTCCAAGAGTACTTACAAGCATATCCTCAAGTTCTTTTTTTGACTTAAGATATGTCTCTTCTTCGGGTACATACATTACGTAACCCAAAGCACCCATGGTTCTCGGTACAATAGTGATTTTTTGTACAGGCTCGGAGTTTTTCTGCAGTGCGGAGATAAGTGCATGTCCCACCTCATGGTAGGATACAATTCTTCTCTCTTCCTGATTCATAACTCTGTCCTTCTTCTCCTTGCCTACAAGCACCACTTCCACAGCTTCAAAAAGGTCTTTTTGCTTTACAGCTTTTCTGCCTTTTTTTACCGCCAAAATAGCAGCTTCATTTATCATATTGGCAAGGTCCGAACCTACAGCACCTGATGTAGCAAGTCCTATTGCTTCAAGATCTACACTGTCATCCATAAGCACGTCTTTTGAATGTACCTTAAGGATGTCAACTCTTCCTTTAAGATCAGGTCTTTCAACAATCACTCTTCTATCAAATCTACCCGGACGAAGTAATGCAGGGTCAAGTATCTCAGGTCTGTTTGTAGCACCCAGTACTATAAGACCTTTTGATGAATCAAAGCCGTCCATTTCGGAAAGAAGCTGATTGAGAGTTTGTTCTCTCTCATCATTTCCTCCACCCATTCTGGAATCTCTGCTCTTACCTATAGCATCTATCTCGTCTATAAATATGATAGCAGGAGCCGCCTCCTGTGCCTGTTTGAATAAATCTCTTACTCTTGAAGCACCTACACCTACAAACATCTCTACAAAGTCTGAACCTGACAGAGAAAAGAACGGTACATCCGCTTCTCCGGCCACCGCCTTTGCCAAAAGTGTTTTTCCTGTTCCCGGAGGTCCTACCAAAAGAGCTCCCTTCGGAAGTCTGGCACCAATCTTTGTATATTTCTCAGGATTATGCAAAAAGTCAACGATTTCAGTCAAAGACTCTTTTGCTTCATCTTCACCTGCTACATCCTTAAATGTAATACCGGTTTCCTTTTGAACATATACTTTCGCATTGCTCTTGCCGACTCCCATGAATCCGCCTCCACCCATTTTCTTCAAGAGGAAATTCATCATAAGTATGAAGAAAATAAACGGTAGAATAAAGCTTAGGAATGACAGTATCGTAGATGTAGTCTCAAACCTTTCCATAGTTGCCGGTACATTGGCAGCATATAATCTGTCAACCAATGAATCGTCTTCTATTCTGACCGTCTTATACACAGTCATGGTTGAGTAATCTGAAAGATTAGGCTTTACCTTTATTTCAATGGCAGTTGCCATTACCTTTACCGACTCCACCTTTCCGTCATTTACCATTTGCATAAACTCAGTATAAGGTACTTCCTTCGTTGTGGCCTTTTTCAGCCTGTTTGAAAGTATGCTTACTGCAAAGAATGCAATGGCAGCCGCAATAATAAGTATAATAATCGTCCTATTATTCAGCCCATTGGATTCATTTTTATTTTTTTTATCCATACACTTCCTTTCTATTTTATTTTACTCTTATTATAATTTATAAGAGAACCTGCCTCCACTATGGATTTTTCCGCATCAGTCATTTCTGCAATGCTTAAGCTTATTTCTTTTATATTTTCACCTATAATATAGGCAGGAATTTTTGACATATCACCTCTTAGATGCTCCTTGATATTAGGTACAAAGATATAATCTCCAACCTCAAAATCAGGCTCCGAATCTAAAAGGAAAGGCAGCATACCCCAGTTCATCACATTTGAGCGATATCTCTTTGTTGCATACTCCTTGGCAATGTTTGCAAGACCGCCGATAACTCTCTGGCAACTTGCAGCCTGCTCTCTTGCAGAACCGTCACCGGGTTTCTTGGCATATATCATACTGCCTATCTCGGTTTCGTTTGCGACAATATCTGCAAATTCAGGTATATTCTTTATCTTTTCAAATATATTTGATAACTCCGTATTATCTTTTAAGATGTCCTCGCCTTTTCTTCTTGACTTTTCGATAACATCTACCGCCTTGCTTCTGCCTACATATTCAGGATCTCTTCTTGAAAGTGTAAACTCTGCAAGTCCAAGCGGATTTGATCTGTAAGAAGATGTCTCTCCTGAAGGTATAAGCTCATCTGTAGTGGTTACCTCATCAAGTATCTTTGAACATACCTTTAAAAGAATATTGTCGGTAAGAGCAGTCATCTCAGGCCAGTCCTTTATATTAGGTCCGTAAACCAAAGCACTGTCCTCTCTTGCCTCTCCAAATCCCTGATATACTCTGTTTTTATATATTGTGTCATCATAATTGTACTCAGGTACAATATAATCATCTGCAAACTCTGTAGCAGGTGTTAAAAATCCCTTGTTTCTTGCAGTTGCGGCTACAGATCTCGCATCCATAAGAGCTACAGCGGACATCTGACCCGATCCCGGCTTTGAACCTTCTCTGTTAGGGAAGTTTCTTGTAGTATGTCTTATAGAAAGTCCGTTATTTGAAGGAGTATCTCCGGCACCGAAGCAAGGTCCGCAGAATGCAGTCTTTACTACCGCACCGCTTTCCATAAGATCCGCTACAGCACCGTTTCTTGTTGTTTCTATAAATACAGGTTGTGATGAAGGATATACATTTAAGTTAAACTCATCAAATCCTGTACTGTATCCTTTAAGTATATGTGCAGCCTCCATTACATTTGAATAAGTTCCGCCTGCACAACCTGCTATAATACCCTGTGATACTCTAAGCTTTCCGTTTTCTATCTTATCTAAAAGTCTGAGACCCTTTCCGGCTTCTCCACCTATCTTTATTGCCTCAAGCTCCACTTCATGAAGAAGATCTTTTAAATTCTCATTAAGGAAATCTATTTCATATACATTGCTTGGATGGAAAGGTAGAGCAATCATCGGCTTAATTGTGGACAAATCCACATGAACAACACCGTCATAATATGTTATATCGGCAGGCTTTAATTCTTTATAATCCTCAGGTCTTCCGTGAACTGTAAGGAATTTCTTTGTATCCTCATCAGTCTCCCAAACAGATGAAAGGCAGGTAGTCTCTGTAGTCATAACATCTACACCGTTTCTGTAATCTGTGGTCATAGATGCTATTCCCGGTCCTACAAACTCCATTATCTTATTCTTTACATATCCGTTTTTAAATACCTTACCTATTATTGCAAGTGCGATATCCTGCGGTCCGACACCGGCCTTCGGTGCTCCCTCAAGATAGATTGCAATAATTTCAGGTCTGTTTACATCATAAGTATCCTGTAAAAGCTGTTTTACAAGCTCACCACCGCCTTCACCTATAGCCATTGTTCCAAGTGCTCCGTATCTGGTATGTGAATCGGAACCGAGTATCATTTTTCCGCAACCTGCAAATGCCTCTCTCATATACTGATGTATTACCGCAATATGAGGTGGTACATATATACCGCCATATTTTTTTGCGGCGGAAAGACCGAACATATGGTCATCTTCATTTATGGTTCCGCCAACTGCACAAAGTGAATTGTGGCAATTTGTCAAAACATAGGGTATAGGAAATTTTTCCATACCGCTTGCCTTTGCAGTCTGTATTATTCCAACAAAAGTAATATCATGTGAAGCCATGGCATCAAACTTCAGTCTGAGCTTATCCATATTTCCTGAAGTATTGTGGTTTTCAAGTATGTTGTAAGCTATACTTCCCTTTCTGGCTTCTTCCTTATCTATATCTTTGCCTGTAACCGCTTTTAATTTATCTAAATCATTCTCTTCTATAAGTGTCTTACCGTTAATAAGGTAAGCTCCACCATTGTACAAATTAACCATATTTCCTCCTAGTTTTCCAGAATAGTATATACTATCAAAAAATTATTTTCAAGGCTGATGATTTTATTGGAAAAACCAAAATGAGGGCTCTGCCCTCATTTATGATACGGTTCATTATTTCTGATTCTATATGCTCTATATATTTGTTCCAGTAAAATAACTCTCATCAGTTGATGCGGAAAAGTCATCTCTGAAAAGCTCAAGCTTTCATCAGCTCTGTCAAGCACGGTTTTATGAAGTCCCAAGGAACCTCCTATAACGAATGCCAGATTTCCTTTTGATAGAATATCATATTTTTCCATTCTCTTAGAAAAATCTTCTGAAGAATATTTCTTACCGTCTATTGCAAGCGCAACAACATAGCTGTTTGATAGCTTTGATAAAACCCTTTCGGCTTCAATTTCCTTGATTTTTTCTTCTTCAAGTAAACTTGCATTTGCAGGAGTTTTCTCATCCTTTAATTCTATTATGTTTAACTTTGCGTATCTTGAAAGTCTTTTTGAATATTCATCTATAGCGTCTTTGAAAAACTTTTCTTTAATACTTCCGACAACCACAATATTTATATTCATAAACTATTCCTTAAAGTAATATCCGACACCCCATTTGGTGTGAATATACTTAGGCTCACTTGGGTTCGGTTCAATCTTTTCTCTAAGCCTTCTCACATGTACATCAACAGTTCTTACATCACCGGCTTCATGTAGCTTATTTCCCCAAACAATATTTAATAGCTTCTCTCTGGAATATACTTTATCAGGATTTTGTGTAAGAAGCTCAAGTATATCAAATTCCTTTGCCGTAAGATTAAGCTCCTTATCCTTTTCAAATACTCTTCTGCTGTCAAGATCAAGCTTAAGATCCGAAACTTCGATAATTCTCTCATTTTTTTGTGCAGACTTAGCCTTTTTTGAATTTCTTCTTATAATCGCCTTTATCCTTGCCTTAACCTCAAGTATATTAAAAGGTTTTGTAATATAATCATCTGCTCCGTATTCAAGCCCGAGAATCTTATCCATATCTGTTCCCTTGGCAGTCAACATGATAATCGGCATCTCGGAAAACTCTCTGATAGCCTGACAAACTTCCATGCCGTCCATTTCAGGTAACATCACATCCAAAAGCACTATATCATATTCTTTCTCTTTAGCCATCTTTAAAGCTTCACTTCCGTCATAGGCTACATCCACATCATAACCGTCCTGCTCCAGGCTGAACTTTATTCCTTTGACTATTAATTTTTCATCATCTACAACAAGTGCTTTATTCATTATTTACTCCTAATTTATACAAATCTTATCTTTAATCTTATTAAATGCCGCTTCTTTTATTCCCGATATATTCATTATATCTTCAATATTTGAAAAAGATTTAGAGTTTCTGTATTTTATTATAGCTTCAGCTTTTCTTTCACCGATACCGGGTAAAGTCATCAGTTCTTCCTTTGAAGCTTTATTGATATTTACAAGTGAACTGCTGTTTATGGCATCTTCAGCCTGTATCGGCTTTAAATCTTTAGCCTCATCCTGACTCGGGATTATTATATGTTCACCCGGTTCAAGCTTTTTTGCCAAGTTTACATAATCCCTGCATGCATTTTCACTGAAGCCTCCGGCCATCTCAACAGCTTCTTTTATTATAGAGCCTTTTTTTAGGGTGTATACATCAGGTTTATTTACACATCCCGAAATAAAAACATCAATATATTCTTCTGCAGCTACGGCTTCGGATATACTTTCTTTGGTTACACTCTCTGAAATAACTTCCTCGACCTCGGTTTCAGTATTTTTTCCAAACTCTATACCTGAATCTTTTTTACAAGATGTTAATAAAATCGTTAAAAACATTATTAAAAAAATCTTTTTCATAGCTTTCTCCTTAAGAAAGCCTTGTAAGTATAATTATATTCTAGCAAATAAAATGTTAAAAACAAGTATCTAAAATATTAAGTATTTAATACAGTCTCTTTTTTAAAGCTGCAATTACAAGATGTTGGGCCAATACGGATGTGGTCACAGCCCCTACACCCTTTGGAACAGGTGTTGCCATAGCTGCATTTTTTACATTTTCAAGGTCTACATCTCCGCAAAGTTTTCCTTCAAAGAAGTTTATACCTACATCGATTACAACAGCATCTTCTCCTATATAATCGTCATTTATCATCTTAGCTCTGCCGATTGCTACTATTAAAATGTCTGCATTTTTACATACCTTCTTTAAATCAACCGTTTTTGAATGACAAAGTGTTACCGTGGCATTTTTTTGAATTGCAAGCATGGCTACCGGCTTACCGATTACCATACTTCTTCCAAGTACCACTACATTTTTCCCCTCAAGCTCTATATTATTGCTTTCAAGGATTTTTATTACCGCCTTTGCGGTACATGGAGCAAAACCGCTTTCATCTCCCGCAAAAACCTTTGCTATATTTTTATATGAAATACCGTCCAAATCTTTTCTCTCATCCAGTACCTCTATAACTTTCTTCTCGTCTATATGCTTTGGCAAAGGTCTGAAAAGCAAAATTCCGTCAATTTCATCATCTTCATTTATCTTCTTAAACTCATCTATAAAATTATCCGATGAAATATTTTCATCAAATTCAAAAACTTTTGTTTTTAATGAAAGAGACTCCATTTTTTTTACAGCGCCTTTTTCATATGAAATATCTGCAGGATTTGAGCCTATTCTGACTATTCCGAGAGTAGGAATATATCCTTTAAGCTCTGAAAGCATTCCTGAAATTTCATCTTTTATTTTCTTAGCCGTATCTGCTCCATATAATAAAATCACAAAAGCACCTCCAAAACTTCCCTGTATATGATATCCGCCTTATTCATAGTGTTTTCAAGTATTTCACTTGCTTCATCCATAAGATCTTGAGCTTTCTCTCTGTTCTTCATATACTTTACATTTATCACTACATTCATCATAGCACCGCATACCGCACTTCTAAGCATACTTACAGCTACGCCTGCATCCGATACGGCAAGCTTTGAGCCCTTCTTTGCAAGAAAATCAACAGCAACAAGCATACTGTAAGCCTCTTTCATAATATAAAGCGGAACCATGGCCGCATCAAAAAGAAGTTTTTCCATATTTTCTTCATGCATTTTCTTTTCCTCATCATTTTGAGGTTTAAAGCTGTATGCCTGTGAAAGAGGATAGAAAACTTCGGCATCCTTATCTGAAAGCTTTATAAAGCTCTCCATATGCTTATTCATATTTTCCAATATTTTTTTTATATCATCTTCCACTGATATATAGCTCTTCTTACCTACTGTAAGATTACATACCATACTTGAAAGAGCCGCCGACAGTGCGCCTGCAACGGCACTTGCACCTCCGCCTCCCGGTACAGGAGCCTTAGAGCCAAGTTCCTTTATATATTCATCTATATTATATCCGGCTGTATTCACTATGACCATCCTTTCCATACTTCAGGTGCATAACCTATAGTTGCTTCCTTACCGTTTCTTACTATCGGAAGTTTTAGAAACTGCTGATTTTCTAAAATCTTAGGTATTTTATCTTCCTCGGAAAGGTATTTTATCAAAGTAAGAGTTTCACTGTCCTTGCATTTTTCATCAAGCATATTTTCAAATCCGCCTACCGCCTGCATTACTGAAGTAAACTCCCCCTTTGATAGGCCCTTTTCCTTCATATCCACAAGCTGAAACTTAATATTTCTTTCCTTGAAAAATCTGACAGCCTTCTTTGTGTCTGAAGACTTATTAGTCCCAAATATCTGTATATTCATATTTTCTCCAAAACATGCCTTTTTAAAATAAAGGCCCTTATTTGGGCCTTGTTTTTATTTTCTTCTTGTTTAACCATAGAATCAATCCTATATAAAGAGCATAGAAAACTCTAAGTCTTCCTTTAAAAGATATATCCACCTCTATGATCTCATCATAAAACATAGGTACAATCTTAAAATCATCTTTGTAAAGCGGATAGAATATCGCAACCGCCTCAAGCACCTGTCCTGTTGTAGACGGATCGTCAAAACCGAATTTAAAAAATCCCACTATTCTTTTCGGCAATATATGTACCAAAAGATTTTTGGTCTTTTCAAGCATCAGTAAAAGAGTTTTCTTATTTTCCTCTTCTGTAAGTAAGTAATGAATATCCTTTGCCTTATTTATAAGCTTATCAGGTTTACTTTCTTTCTTAGCAGAGCTTTTCTTTTTCTTAGGCTTATTTTTCTTCTTTTTTGATTGTTTCTTTTCTTGTTTATCCAGCTCTTTTATTTTATTATCGGCTTCTGAATTTTCTTCTTTTCCGGAAATTACACGGGCTTTCTTATTATTCTCTACAGTAATATTCTCTTTTTTATTTTCATTAACTCTATCCGGCGTTTCTTCAACTTCCGACTTGTAATTTTCTATTCCTTCAATGGAATCAGTCTCTTCTTCGGAATCAGTCTCTTCCTCCTCATCATGATTTGAATATACTTTAAAAAACCAGCCCACCTTACCTATAATATCAAGGCCGTCTTTATATGTAATATTTAAAGATAAAAATTTAAAGAACCATGTCACGCTTAGTGCTATATCAGGTACTTCTTTAAAATATATCTTACCTCTGTATCTTACAGGAATAAAAAGTACCATCAGTATAATCAGTAATGCCAAAGCAATGATTGCAAGTATGACAATACCTATAATTTTCAATGCCGCAAGCAGTACACCGATCATACTTCCTCCATCTTAAAAAAGCTATAATACTCAAAATCTTTTCTTGTTCTATAGGTATCTTCAACTATATTTGAGATAAGCTCAATTCCCGATTTTTTACCAAGAGCAAGACCCACTATGAGAGCATCAGTCTTTCTGTAATTATTCAAAAATATGGAATTATGCACAAGTGAAAGCTTCTCTTCACCTTCAAGAAATACCACAAGATGCAGTAAAAAACTTGATTTGTTAAATTTCAGCATTCTCATATATTTTCTATAGTCATTTTTTATATCTGGTGAGAGATATATCTTTTTTGAAAATACCATAATCTACCTTGATAACTAAATATCTGTCCCTTTCTTAAGAGAAATGTTCCAAAATGCATTTTCTCAGTAATCCCAGTGCACAAATAACTGTTTGTTCTCTGACATTGGCTCTGTCACCTGAAAATCTGAACTCCTCGACATGTACCATATCCCTTATACAAACTCCTATATATACAAGTCCTACAGGCTTCTCATTTGTTCCTCCGTCAGGACCTGCAATACCCGTTACAGAGATACTTATATCTGTATCCGCCGCAAGAGCCGCACCGACAGCCATCTCTTTTGCCGTCTGCTCACTTACCGCTCCGTATTTTTTCAGAGTTGATTTATTTACACCGAGAGTCTTTCTCTTTGCCTTATTTGTATATGTAATAAATCCCTCTTTATATACGTCAGAAACTCCAGGTACATTTATAAGCCTTCCCGCTAAAAGTCCGCCTGTACATGACTCGGCTGTAGAAATTGTAAGCTCGTTCTTTTCAAGAAGATTTACCACACTCATTTCAAGAGTTATTTTTTCCTTTGTTGAATAAATATATTTCCCGAATCTTCTTTTTATTTCCTTTGAAACAGGCTTTATCAAATCTTTTGCAGCCTCTTCAGTGTCCGCATCGGCTGAGAGAATAATATAAGTTTTAGCATCAAAAGGCTTTATTTCAATTTTAACATCTTCATTATCAATCAAGTCTGAAATAGAAGTTCTTATCTCCGCCTCATTTATTCCAATAAGTTTTATCGTCTTATTTCTGGTAACAGTATCCATTTCCACTCCTTTATAAATGCATATTACTTACTGCTCATTATAACATTCTTATTCTTGATAATATACTCACAAAGAGAAAATATTGTAAGGAAAAGCATCAAGATAATAAAAATATTTGTTACCAAGCTAAGCTTAGGTAGATTCAATATAAGTAAAATAACGGTAACCATCTGTACAACTGTTTTTAATTTTCCGGACATTGCCGCCGCAATAACCACGCCGTTGTCGGAAGCAACAAGTCTTATACCGCTTATAATAAACTCTCTTGCTATGACAATAAGCACAATAACGGAGCTTAACTGTCTAAGCTCCACAAAACATATAAGTCCTGAGCATACCAAAACCTTATCCGCAAGCGGGTCCATGAACTTTCCGAAATCTGTAATCAGATTATATTTTCTTGCAATCATACCGTCCAAAGTATCTGTAAGCGCCGCAACAGCGAATATAATAAGCGCAATTATTCTGAACTTATAATCTTCTCCGCCTTTAAATAAAAGGCTTGCCACAAAAAAAGGTATAAGCAGTACTCTCAAAACCGTCAATTTATTCGGCAAATTCATAGTGCATCTCCTATCAAATCATACTCGGATGAACCTGTTATGATTACATCACAAAAATCTCCGGTCATAAAGTCTCTATCCGTATTTACAAAAACATATCCGTCCACACCCGGAACATCCATATATGTTCTTCCGATATATACATTTTCCTCAGGAAGTCTGCCCTCTATAAGTACCTTAAATGTCTTTCCGATCATTTTTTCAAGATTCTTTTCGGAGATCTCCTGCTGCACTCTCATTATTTGATCTCTTCTGGCTTCTTTTTCTTCTTCCTCGATTTGATTTTCAAAGCCTGCCGCAACCGTGCCTTCTTCTTCACTGTATGTGAAAACACCGAGTCTTTCAAACTTCATCTTCTTTATAAAATCAATTACAGTCTCAAGATCTTCTTCAGTCTCACCGGGAAATCCTGAAATTATTGTGGTTCTAAGTGTAATACCCGGTATATTCTTTCTAAGCTTGCCTATAATATTTATAAGATCGTCATGTGAAGTTCTTCTGGCCATTCTTCTGAGTATATTGTCGGAAGCATGCTGTATCGGGATATCCAAATATTTACAAACCTTATCTTCATTTGCAATAACTTCTATAAGCTCATCTGTGATTTCCTCCGGATAACAATAAAGTATTCTTATCCACTCTATGCCGTCCACCTTTGCAAGCTCCTTTAAAAGCTTAGGTAAACTCTTTTCACCGTAAAGGTCTACACCATAAAGTGTAGTCTCCTGAGCTACCAAAATCAGCTCCTTTATTCCCTGTGCCGCCAAATCCTTCGCCTGAGCAATTAAATCATCTATCGGATAGCTTCTGTAATTACCACGTAATGAAGGAATAATACAGTATGTACAGTTTTTATTACATCCTTCGGCAATCTTTAAATATGCATAGTATCCGCCTGTGGAATTTTTTCTCTTATTTGAAATGGAAGGCAGTCTGTCAAGATCAAGGAATTCATTTTTTATCTCTCCACCAAGTACATCCTCCACAGTTTCAACAATCTTATCAAAACTTGATGTTCCAAGAAGAGCATCTACCTCAGGGATTTCTTTTATAATCTCATCCTTATATCTTTGAGCCAGACAGCCTGTAACTATCAACGCCTTAAGAACACCTTCTTCTTTTAATCTTGCCGCTTCCAAAATGGCATTAATACTTTCTTCTTTTGCGGACTGTATAAAGCCGCAGGTATTAATAATCATTATCTCCGCTTCTTCATCAATATCTGTGTATTCAAATCCTTTTTCATTCATCAGACCCAGCATCATCTCTGAATCCACTGTATTTTTGTCACATCCAAGTGACACCATAGACATTTTCATATAAACCTTTCAATATAAATCCTAATATTAATAAAAAGCCATCATGAAAATGATGGCAAATCAAAATGATTCTTAAGCTTCGTTATTAGGATCATCATTTGTTATTCTGACCTTCTGCTCAAACAGCTCTTCAACTGCAATAGAAAGAGGTTTCTTTCCGTCAGCCTTTACCTCAGGTATTTCACCGTCAATAATCTGTCTTGCTCTCTTTGCACTTGCAATTACAATTGAGTATCTGCTCTGTACTACAGGTGCCTCACCCGGATCTACATCCGCATTTGCAACATTAATAAGTTCGCTATATGATGGGTGTAACATTTATTCTTCCTCCATAAAAATCCTGTTTAAATCTTCTTTTATCTTCTCAATAAAATCTGTATTATTCGACTTTATTTCTCCACGGTGTGAAATGATCTGATTGAGCTCTTTTACAGCTCTTTCCAAATCATCATTTACAACAACGTAATCGTACTTGCTCATGCAATCGGCTTCTTTCGTTGCCTGACGCAATCTCGCTTTTATATCCTTCTCACACTCGGTTCCCCTGCCTACAAGCCTGTCTCTAAGTGTATGAGCATCCGGCGGTGTTACAAAGATAAGCATTGCATCAGGATACTTTTCCTTTACCTTTAGGGCACCCTGTACTTCTATTTCCAGAATAACATTCTTTCCGCTCTTTCTTTGCTCCAGCACATAATCTCTTGGTGTACCGTAGTAATTATTACAAAATGATGCGTACTCTATCAACTCATCATTTTCTATAAGTTTTTCAAAATCTTCTTTGCTTTTAAAAAAATATTCTCTTCCTTCTACCTCTCCTGTTCTTGGAGCTCTTGTTGTAGCAGAGACAGACAATGCATACTCATCATATTCTGACAGCAGCTTTTTCATCAAAGTACCTTTACCCGAGCCTGAAAAACCTGATACAACAACCAAAATTCCGTCAGCCATAATTCCTCTATTCTATGTTTTGAATTTGTTCCCTTATTTTTTCTATTTCAGTTTTTAATATTATAGCATAATTTGCTATATTTAAATCAGTTGATTTTGAAAGAATTGTATTTGCTTCTCTGTTCATTTCCTGAGCAAGGAAATCCAGCTTTCTTCCTATTCCCACATCCAGTTTCATTTCATCAGACATAGCTTTTATGTGGCTTATAAGTCTTACAACCTCTTCATCCACACATATCTTATCTGCAAAGAGTGTTACCTCTGTAGCAATTCTGTTCTCTTCTATACCGGATCCGTTTAAAAGTTCATTCACTTTTAAATACAGCTTATTTTTATATTCATCCAAAACTGCAGGATATCTTTCCTTTATATCTTCCGTTGTAGATGATAAAAGCTCAAGCTTTAAACTTATATCTTCAAACAGCTTCTTCCCTTCCGCTTCTCTGGTATCGTAAAAAGATTTACAAGCATATTCCAGTACTTTAAATAAAATCGCCTTTATCTCTTCTTCATCAAGCTTAGGCTCGTCAATACTTATTACATCAGGAAGATTTAAAAGATGTGAAACCTTCAAATCATCAACTATTTTATACTCTTTACAAAGTTCCAAACCTATATCCAAATATTTTTTTACAATGTTTTTATTCAGATATACTCCGTTTGCTTTGTCCTTGAAATCCAGATAATTGATAAAAAGGTCCACTTTACCCCTTGAAACATATTTTTTTACAATATTTCTTATCTCGGCTTCAAATGGGAAAAATCTCCTGGGCATTTTTATGTTTAAATCCAGATATCTGTGGTTTACTGACTTAATCTCTATAGATAATTTATAATCACCTGTTATTTCTTCGGCTCTTCCAAAGCCTGTCATACTCTTTATCAATGTTTTATCTCCATTCAGGTTTATGACATATACACTTGATTATACTTATTTCTCTTTTACAAGTCAATAAAGCCTTGAGAATAATTTAAGAAAAACAGCAACTTAAAATTATTGCTGTTTTTCATCACATTATATCTCCACTATCTTAGTTCCATGCGCCGCAACTATATTAGGGAGCTTCTTTATTAATTTATCCAGATTTTTAAAGCTTACACCGCCGCCGGGCATTATATCCACATGACATTCATTTCCACATTCAATATACGCCTTTAGAGTATCTATATTGTCAAATATATCATTATTTTCATGATAACCATGTGTAAGTATGGTATCTATTCCAAGTTTTGATAATGTCTTTATTGCTTCCAGTCTTTTTTCAAGGGCTTCCTCAGGCTTTAATCCGACACCTATCTGATCAAAAGCCATGTGAAATGTAAAATCCATATCTTTTCTGAAAAACTTAGGTGCACCGACAAGTTCTTTGATAAATTCCTTGTCAAGTTCTCCGTCCTCTTTCAAAGCACCTATTACTGCTCTTTTTATACCCTGTTTTGCCATTTCTTTTAAATCATTGTACATAACGGCCTTTTCAATATTGTTATATACAAAGTTTCCGCCTCTGGCTCTTATCATGACTGCAAGCTCTACATTATTTGAATCACAAAAATACTTGGCATAATCTCTTACTCCGACACTTACCGTAGTTCCTCCTACAGCCAAATTGTCACAAAGCTCAATTCTTTTTGCACCGGCATTTACCACTTCCTTCAAATAAGTAATATTTTCAATACAAGCCTCTAAAATCATATTCTCTCCCTATTTCAATTCTATCTCCACCACAGAATCTCTATCATCCGGAAGTGGATAACAATCACTTGCAGATGTATCAAAGAAGAAGAAAGCATCCTTTGCAAATTCTTTTAAATTCCAGTAATTACTTTGCAATATTTCACTTCCATCTCTTAAAAGACGCATCTTCTTTATTTTACCGACCATATCACATAAAGCTATAGCACCTGCCTGTTCCTCAAAAACATGTGCATATAAGAACTTTCCGTTTTGAGTAAATCTACCCCACTCAGGTTTATTATATTCCGAAATTCCGCATCCGTAAATACTCTTTGAGTTTTCCTTCATCCAATCACCGACTTTTTCGAGTATTTCAACAGATTCCTTCGGTATTTCTCCATTTGCCCTAGGTCCGACATTTAAAATAAGATTTCCGTTCTTGCTTACACATTCCACAAGCATTCTGATTATAAGCTTGTCGGATTTAAAATGCTTATCATGAGCATGATATCCCCAGTTATTATTCATAGTTATACAAGCCTCCCAAGGAATTGAATTGCCTGCTTCATCCACAATTCCCTCAGGTGGAATCATTTGCTCCGGTGATGCAAAATCACCTGCATAAATACTTGGGTTTAATGTTTTGATTGTACCTGCATATTCCGCACTGCCCTCAAGTCTGTTATCTGTGATAATATCGGGCTGATAAGTTCTTACCATCTCCATAAGTTCCTTTGCCTTCCACTTATCACAGTTCATAGGACCGTAGGAAAAATCAAACCACATCAAATCAAGCTTTCCATATCCGGTTACAAGTTCTTTTATTTGAGCATGCATGAAATCAAGATAATTATCAAAATTGTGATTATATCCCTTCCACTCTTCATTATCTCTCATAGGGTGATGCATATCACCGTAGTGTGGATAGTCCTCATGTCTCCAGTCAAGCAGTGAAAAATAAAGACCGACCTTTATACCCTCCGCTCTGAATGCCTCCAAAAACTCTTTTACAAGATCTCTGTGACATGCCGCATTCATAGAATTAAAATCACTTACCTTACTGTCATAAAGGCAGAATCCGTCATGGTGCTTAGCAGTTAATACCGCATATTTCATACCGGCCTTTTTTGCAAGCCTTGCCCATTCTTTGGGATCATAATTCTCACATGAAAACTCATCCATCAGATAATCATAGTCCTCTTTTTTTATCCTCTCTCTGGAACGCACCCATTCTCCTCTTGCAGGTATTGCATAAAGTCCCCAGTGTATAAACATACCGAATCTGGCATCCCTATACCACTCGGTTCTTTTTGTTCTCTCTTCAATAAGTTTATTCATCACTTCTCCTTTATAAGATTGCTTATCTTTTCTATTAAATTTCCGCTTCCTACCTGATAACCGCTAAAAGCATATACAGCTCTATTGCCCTTACAAAGCGCTACTATAGGCAAAGTCTCATGGTTTACAAAAGTACTTCTTCCGAATGCCTCCTGCAAATCCTCACCGAAATTTGTATGGATATCATTATACAGGCTTTTTTCAAGAAGTTCATTTATTGCACTGTCTTTATTTTCAAATTCATTTGTAAATATAAGATCAAACTTCATATTCTTTAAAAGCTCATCCTTTAATAACAGGTCATTCGCAATATGTTGTGACGGTTCCTCTTCTTCCTCCATCCACATAATAAGCCTTATCTCATCACTGTTATCGGAAATATTTAATCTGTCCTCCAGTTCCCTAGGCAATATAAATGTAGAAAGCATATCATTTATATCAGCCTGCATATATTCCAATTTAACTTCATTTTCAGTATCGGATTCTAAGTTCAATATATTATATTTTGCACATATATTTCCGTTCGGCAATCTGTTTTGAGTCGCCAATACATACTCTCCTGCAGGCAATTCCATATTTTCTTTAATACTGCTCTTATCAAGAGAAATCAGATTATTTTCAAAGCTGTCATACTTTGAGATTGAAAACGATTCTCCAAATCCGCTAAGATCTCCTTCAATATGCAACTTGGACATTTCCGTATTTGTGACCTCTTCCTTAATACAGCAACTGTCTATATACTTTAAAGTATCAAGTATCTTTGAAAGTTCAGATAAAAGTCTGAATTCACCATTTTCATATACATATACATCTGCATTTACAAGCTTGGAAGCTATTCCCATACTTCTTAATACATTAACTGCAAAAATCTTTACAGAAAGTGCATTTGAAATTCTTGTTTCATATACTCCCATAGCTCCTGTAATCGGCTTTTCTCTTGTAAGCCCTATTCCTTTAATAAAGTCCAGTAAAGATTCTATATCTGTAAATTTATCTCTGAAAAAATGTCTGCAAACTGTTAGATGTTCAAAGTAAACTCTTGGATTTTGAATATAGTTTAAATATATTTCTCCATTTACATTATAGATATTCTTTGAATCAAAGCAGTCTCTAAGCACTTCAATACTTATATCTCTTTTATCCTTCTCGGAGAGTATATCCCAAAGTTTTTCCATTCCTTCAGATACAGCTTTTTCTCTTACTTTCCCATTTGGAAATTCCTTTATTTTATACTCACTTTCTCTCTTTTTTGGAGATTTCTTTCTGTTTCTTGTACTTGCCTGTGGAACATTAATAAAGATTTCTTTATATTTATTGTACTCAGGCTCAAAATCATATATATCTATATAAAAAGAATTTTTATCCTTAAGGTTTAAAGGTATTATATAGTTCTTATCGATATACATGCTTAGGAAAACATCTCCTATTCCTATATCTGTCTCATACTCTCCATATACATCTGTTTTTGCCTTTATTATAGGAGAAAACATCGAAAAATTCATAAGGCAGATATTGAAATCAAAATTTGAAAGAATTTTGTCTCCGGCATATAAATATATCTTTATATGCTTTGTATCAGCATATCTCTTTGTTTGATTTATCTCATACAGTCCTGCATTAAGTCCCAGATAGTCTTTAGCTTCCTTTTTTATGTTTCCATACAATATATTTTTTACGATCATTGCTCTGGCTGAAGCATCATCAAACCAGCCTTTATCAAGTATTTCTTCAGGTTCACATGCTCCAAGATAATGCCAGTCATTATCCACAAAAACTTCCACCCATGCATGATTGTCATCACAATGAGCCCAAAGCGGTACATAGATTTGTCTTGCAGGTATACCTGCCGCTCTGAATACAGATACCGCGAAAATTGATTCTTCACCGCATCTGCCAAAAGAGGACTCATAAACCGTTATAGGATCCAAGGTCCTTATATCCGTAGTTCTGTAAGTAACATTTTTTCCACAGAAATAATTGAGTTTCAAAACATTTTCCGTTTCGGATTCCCCAAGCATTTCCTTTACAAGCTCATAAAAGAAAGTCCTGTTTGCGACTATTTTTTCACTGCCTATCCTATGGAATAAAACATAGTTTAAAAATATATCTTCATCAAGGTCTTTACATCTTGTATTTCTTAGGTTTACACCTAACTTTGCATAGTCTAAAATCACTTCCTTATCTACATTTGCTATATCCGCATACGGCATATGTAAATATAAAAATGACAAATACTTTTTGAGTTCTTCATCTTCAAAACTTAAAATAAAGTTCTTTATTGAATCTGCAAAAGTATGATTTTTAAGTCTGTCTTCCGTCTCAATAAAATATTCACACATATTTACTCCTTTACAGCACCTGCTGCAAGTCCGCTCTCAACTTTTTCCTGGAATAAAAGATATATTGCCAGAGGTACTGCAACAGTTATAACTATACCTGCCATCATAAGACCGTATTCAGATCCTCTTTCACCGTTGAAATTTAAAAGTCCGAGTGAAATAGGGCGAAGTCTCTTATCATTGATAAATAGAAGCGGGAAAAGTATATTATTCCATGCGCCCATAAAATTGAATATGGAAATAGTTGATATTGCAGGCAATGTAAGAGGTATCATTATCTTAGAATAAATCTGGAAATAATTTGCCCCGTCTATAATAGCCGCCTCTTCCAAAGAACGGTTAACTCCCTTCATAAAGGTTATCATTACCATAATACTGAAAGGAAGATTAAATGCAACATACACCAGTACCAGCGCAAAAATATTATTTTTCAGATTAAACAATCCTATGATATAAGATACCGGAACCAAGATAGTATGCATCGGTACCATCATTCCAAGCATAAATACCAATACCAGCACCTTATTAAGTTTAAAATCAAATCTTGCCAGAGCATATGCAGCCATTGAGGAAATCAAACTTGTTAAAATAACGGTTGAGCCTGATTGTATAACGGAGTTTATAAAGTAAGCACTCATGTTTGCATCTTTCCATGCTATAACATAATTGCTCCACTGCGGATTCTTCGGCAGTGCAAAAGGATCTGAGAATATATCCAGCTTTGTTTTCAAAGAAGAAATAATAGTAAATAACATCGGCATTACAAATATTATTGCCATAATAATCAGGAAACTATATGCTATTACCTTCATACTTATATTTGATTTTTTCATATCAGTCCACTCTCCTTCCTCTGTTTAATAATGTATTACTTCCTACAGTTCCAACCAAACATATAAGCATAATAATTATACCGATGGCCGAACCTACTCCATAATGGCTGTATTTAAACGCCTCACTTATCATGAGAGTTGTAGGCAGGTTTGTAAGTCCGTTAGGACCTCCGCTTGTCATTGCATACACAAGATCGAATACCTTCACACTTCCTATAATATCCATAACTATACACATAATCAAAGTAGGCTTTAACATCGGAATTGTAACATTAAAAAACATCTGTACAGGATTAGCACCGTCAATAGATGCAGCCTCATATAAGTCTTTCGGAATTACTGTAAGTCCTGCCAAGATGATTACCATATAATAACCTATTCCGGCCCATACATTTACACCTACTATTGTATTCATTGCAGTTGCTTTATTTACAAGCCAAGGAATGGCAAATTGCTTTAATCCGATATTTGTAAGTAAAGTATTCAGTGCACCTGTAGGCATGAAAACAAAGTACCACATAAGACCTATTGCAGTCATAGGAAAAACCGTCGGTACAAAAAATATTGTTTTAAACAATCTGTATCCTTTAAGCTTTGCATTTACAGCCACAGCCAAAAGAAGTGCTAAGGGCGTGTGTAAAAGCACACTGAATACAACCATTCTTGCCATATTTGAAAGTGAAAGTATAAACTGCTTATTGTGAAATGCGCTTATATAATTATCAAAACCTACAAATGTCAGCTTGGTACCTGCCAGTCCGTCCCACTCTACAAAGGAGAAGTATATTCCTCCGGCTATAGGTATCAGCTGAAATATTATATATAGGAGTAATGCCGGCAAGATAAATAGAAAAATCGTGAATTTTGCTTTGGTGGTTCTTAACTTTATCATTCTTGTCTCCTTAATATTTAAAATAGAGCTGTTTGCTAAATCAAACAGCTCTAATACCTCTAAAAGCTTAGTCTATATTTCGGCTCTAAGCTATTCTTATTTTGCATTATCTATTTCAGCCTGAATCTCGGCAGCTGCTTCCTCTGCACTTGATCCTGTAAACAAGCTCATAATTGAGTTTCTTGTTCTGTCCTGCATAGATGTAAGTTCATCAAAGTCAAATACATCAACTCCGATACCCTCACTTGTAGCACCAAGCTTCATGCTTTCCACAAATAAAGGTGTTACCTTGCTCTCGTCAATATCAACGCCCTCTATAGGCATAATAAACTGTGCTTCTTCCGCGTATTTCTTTGCCGCTTCTTTGCTTGTAAGCATCTTTACAAGTTCAATTGTAAGCTCCAACTCTTTTCCTTCAAGCTTTCCGTTTATCATATATGGGCTGATTACCTGCATATCATAGTTCTTGTATTCCGGCTTCTCTTTAAAATAAGGGAATTTTGCAAGTTTGATATCTTCATTTACAGGTGTCTTCTCAGGATCTGTAAATCTGCCGATCATCCAAGGTCCTGTAACAACCATTGCAGCCTCACCGTTTTGGAAAGCTGTCATCGCCACATCATCCTGCATACCTACAGCATTAGGATCAAATGCCTTAGCATCAATTAAATCCTTGATATACTGAAGTGTCTGTACAACATCAGGGTCTGTCCACTTCTTGCTTCTGTTTCCAAGTTCCTTTGCAGCCTCTGTTCCAAGCCACTTATAGAAAATCTGATCATGTAAATGTCCGCCCATGTAGTTTGAGCTCTCACCTAAAGCTATAGGTGTAACACCGTTTGCATTCAACTTATCTATAGCTGCTAAAAGCTCATCCCATGTCTCAGGGAATTTCTCAACTCCGGCCTCTTTTAATATATCCTCGTGATAATAAACACCTATAAGACCCGATTCCATAGGAATTGCATAAGTTCCCTCTTTACCCGGAACACTGTAGTATGACAATGCTCCCGGTGCAAAGCTCTTACCCCACTCAGGATCCGCCTCAAGGTATGGTGTGACGTCAAGTAAGAATCCGTTATCAATATACTTTTGAAGGTTTGCAACACCCTGTACACGGTAGATATTAGCCATTTTACCTGAAGCCATATCTGTTGATAAGATATTGTTGAATGCGCTCTCATCACCCTGTGAATCGTCAATTATCTCAACTTCAGGATGCTTTGCCTTGAATTCATCTATAATACCGTTGTAAATTTTTACAATATCTGAAGTTCCTGCCATACGGGTAAGCAGTCTTATCTTAACCTTTTCACTTGAATCACCCGAACTGTTTGCGGAATCGGCCGCCTTTTGTGACTCACCGCCTCCGTTTTTTCCCGAACCGCAAGCTGCAAGTGCTCCGATTGAAAGTGCCAATGTCATACCCAGCATCGCAATTTTCTTTAACTTCATAAACTCCTCCTTAAAAACACGATACAAAATTTATGTTTTGATTATAGCAATTCCCGGTCAGGCATCCCATGGAATTTTTATAGATTTCTTGTCATTTTAAATGCCTCCATGTATAATTATTTCTATAAATTTTTGATTAAAATGCATATCAAGAGTTATATTTTTGACAAGGTTAAAAAATATCAGACTATTTATCATTATTTTAGGAGTTGAGTTTGAAAAGTAAGAGTATTTATCTGCAACTGTTTGACGGCCTCAGGCTTATGGTATTACTTCCTGTAGGTATACTGTTTTTTATTACAAGTATTATATTTATGTTTTATTATACAGACGATCGAATCGAGGCTTCAGATATACAGCTTGGCCATATAGAAAATCGTCTTGACCACTACTTTACTTCAGCAACCCACTATTCCAGACTTCTTTTAAACAATGATGTTATACAGCACGGCTTTGACACTTATTATAATAATACGTACGGTTTTTCCGCTCAGAAAATCAATATGAGTCTGGAAATTTACAAGCTTATATATCCTGCACCATATATTTACGGTATAAGTATATATGATAAGGACTACAGTATTATTATGAGCTCCGAAAGGAAGCAATATCCAAGTGATTTTAAAGCTATCCGTGTATCCGGTGGAAAATGGTTTGCAACAAAAAAGTATGATACCTCCAGTGATAATCTGATCGATACATTCTCATATGTACATCCGATATATGACTACAGAAGCGGTGATCTCTACGGCTATATAGAGCTTATAATCTCTGAGAAAAGCATATCGGATATATATGCGGTATCCGATACTTCAAGTTCTCTTTATCTGCTTGTAGACAATGAGTACGATATTATAAGTAAATCCGACTATCTGAATGAGAAAAACACTCTTACGGACACTATAATAGGCGCAGTCAAATCAGGAAAATCGGGGCATATTTTTTCAGGTTACGGCTTTATAAATACAATGCCTTTAAAGTCCTATCCTTGGAAGCTTGTACATTTTATTCCTCTATTCTTTTTTATAAAGCCTGCACTTACTATGGGAATCGCTTTTTTTATAACCGCATGCTTTTCTCTCGGGCTTGCACTTTTTATGTCAAAAGATATTGCTAAAAACCTCAGTAAGCCTATTTATGCTTTGGTAGAACATACAAGATTTGTAAGTAAAGGTAATTGGAGAGAATTTTCCTATGAAGCCGACTCTCCTGAAATGAAAGAACTTATAGGAGATTTTAATATAATGTTGAAGTCTCAAAACGAACTGAAAAACAAGTTGATAGATATTGAAAAGGAAAAAAATCGTATTGAAATAGATAAGGTGAATGAACAGATAAAGCCACATTTCCTCTATAACACTCTGGATAATATATATTCTCTTGCAAGCCTTGATGAGAAACAGACTTTGATGGAACTTGTGATGAATCTTTCAAAATTTTACAGAGGAAGTTTAAGTCTGGGAAAAAGTTTTGTGAATATAGAAGAAGAGTTACATACTTGTAAGGCTTATCTTGATATAATGTCTGTAAGATACCATGATAAATTTGAATACAGCATTTCCTGTGACAGAAATATAAAGCAATTTAAATGCCCGAAACTTATACTGCTCCCTCTTGCGGAAAACAGTATTTATCATGGTATAAAAGGCTTAAAATATAAGGGAAATATAAATATTACAGTAAATCAGGATGAAGATAATATATTATTTAAGGTTTCAGATAACGGCTTCGGAATAGATATGGATAATTTAAATCATATCCTTAACGATGAAACCGATAATAACCACCACTTTGCTCTAAAGCATATAAACAGAATTTTAAAGCTGTATTACGGTAATGATTACAGGCTCGACTTTGAGAATCAAAACCCGGGATGTAGTATTTCTTTTAAAATAAAAAAGGAGTTCTTATGATAAAACTAGTTATTGCCGATGATGAATATTTTATTCGTGCAAGACTTGAAAAGATTATATCCGATAACAGGACAAATATAGATATAGTCTCCTTATGTGAAGACGGGGAAGATGTTATAAAATGTCTTTCACTTACTAAAGTAGATCTTTTACTTATGGATATAAAAATGATATCTGTAACAGGTCTTGAAGTGGCCGGATATATTTTTGAAAATAAATTGAATACCAAAATAATACTTCTATCAGGATATAATGATTTTAATTTTGCCGTAGAGGCGATGCGCTACGGTGTTTTTGACTATCTCACAAAGCCTATAAGTGAAGAGGCTCTTTTAGAAAGCCTTGATAAATGCATTGATGTTATTGAGTCTTCAAAAAATATGCCTAAGGACAAAAGTATAGCTCTTTTATCCGGATTGTTTAATAAAGAAAATTTGATTATACAGGCTAAAGATATAAGCAACATAAGACCGGCTGTAATAAAATATATGTCAAATTCGGATAAAGAGTCATATGCAAATTTTATAAAAGAAAATACAAAAGATATTTTGGAAAATTATAATGCCACCACACTTTACAAGCTTATCAGAGAAATACTGAACAGCCTTGATATAAAGTATCATATACTGCAAAGTCTTACCCTGGTTCAGTATATGCAGGAAAATATTTTTGAAAAGGATATATCCTGTATAGAAAAACTTGAGGATATTTTAATTGAGATCGGTGTTGACTGTATGGGATTAAACACTATCTTAACCAAGGAGCAGCTTATCGGAAAGCAGATACTTGAAGATATAGAAAGAAATTTTTCGAATTATGATTACACTGTAGCAGAAATTGCAAATAATATGGGCAAAAATCCGTCCTATATCAATACGGTATTTAAAAAAGTATATGGAAGTACGATAAAACAAACTCTCTCGGATTACCGACTTGAAAAAGCGAAAAAACTTTTGCGAAACAGTAATATGAAAATAGTAGATATAGCGACAGAATGCGGATATTCCGATATATTTTATTTCAGCAAAAGATACAAGGCAAAGTTTGGATATCCTCCAAGTGAAGAGAATTTAAAATTATAAGAAAAAACCACCATGTAAAAAATATATCCAGATACTTTACCGGTGGTTTTTCTTTCTTCTAAAGAACAGTAGTATAAAAATACATGTTGAAACAAAAAACAGAGTTGTATAGAAACTGAGAGAGCTCTCATCTCCTGTCTTTACAATAGCCTTTTGTAATCTCTTTGCCACTTCAATCATTTTACCATTATTATTATCATCGGACTTGTTATTATCCGGCTTGTCTATGATAATTAAAGGCTCGCCGTCCGATCTGTTATCAGGACGACTTTCATCATCTGAAGGCTTTTTATTATTTTTATCTGTATTTTTTTGACCGTCTTTTTTATTATCTTTTCTATTATCCCCTGTATCGGAGCCGCCTTTGTTCTTATCCCTCTCGTTCGGATAAACTATTTCTACAAGATATTTTACATTAAAATCCACTGCAGCAGGCTTTGCCGTTTCATTCGGGTCCTCAAGATACGTATTTGTATAAATATCAGTTCCGTTTGTTAATACCTGTATATGAACAATATAATTTCTTCTGTCAAAGGCAAATCTCTCATCATCGGCATTTGCCAGACTTATACTGTATTTATACTCTCCGACATCGTCAAAATCTCCGAAATCATAAGTATATGTACCGTTTCTTCTTAAAGGCATCGAAATTTCTTCAGTTGAAACAACATTATTCCTTGAATCAAGCTTACTGATATTTACATCATATCTGTAGTAAACAGGATTGGTTCCCGATACATTTATGTTAATAGGCAATTTTACATTTGCAGCCAAGGCATCCCTTGGCACAAATATAAAATATGTCAACAAAAGGAAAAATATGATTTTCTTATAAATTTGCTTCATATCATCTCCTTATAAGTTCGCCAAAAAGCACAATCCTTCCGTTTGTATAGGACTCTGTACATGTAGACATTGTAATAACCTTATTATTACGGTTTACATCCCTTATATGTACCGCATTTTTCTGAAGATAATTATAAAAATCATCTTTGTTTTCATTTGCAAAATACGGGAAATAAATCTTCTCATTATAGGCATCGGTTTCCAAAACGGCAAATACCTTTACATCATATATCTCTGTTTTGGTATAGAGTATTCCGTCCACATGACTGTCAAAAAAGCTCTTATCAAGGAACTTTTCCACATCACCGAACATAGCTCCATTGTCCATATGATGACCGTAAACAAGTGAGTAATGCTCATTTAAGTCACCGTTACAAAGACTGCTTAAAAATATCGATCCGGCCAGAGAAAACTCACCGTCTATATCCTTATTGAGATACTCCGCATCATCAATGCCCTGAACTATAGGATAGTTTATATTGGTATCAAAAATATTGAGCCACGCTCTCATATCAGGATATTTGTTAAATAAAGCCTCTACATTTACGGTATCATCCGCATTTCCGGCGGTACCGGGGGCACTCTTTAAGATTTCACTTGAAAGAGATGCCCCTTTATATACATGAAAAATATCATATAGTGAATATGCCCCGAATAAGAGCATTATCACCGCCATAAGAATAACGATTATATCTATAATCCTGTTTCCTATGTATGCACATTTTCCTATAAGATTCATCTTTTAGTTCTCAACTTCTTCTTTTTTTCTTCTCTTAAAGAATACCAAGATAAGTAAGATACCGAATCCTGCCATGATTGCAAAAGGAGCTACGCTCATTGCAACACCTGTAGGTGTAGGTGTATCACGGTAGTTCAAGAAGAATATTGTATCCGCAACGGTATCATCAGCCTTTACAGGAGTAACTGCTGTTACAGCCGCTACATTGGCATACTGAGTTGTAGATGTAGGTGCTGTAATTCTTGCAACATTAATACCATGAGTTGTCTTGTATCCTGCAGGTCCTACTGTAGTCACATCCTCGGTAACTTTGTACTTTGCTGTAGAAGGAAGACCTGAAATCTTTATAGTCTGACCGCTCTTTAACTTAACATTTGTAAGTGAATATGTATTTGCTGTAACACCTGTGATAGCAGTCGGGTTTGCGGCATTTGTAGAAGTTACTTTATAGTCCATACCTACACCGATATTGCTGAGTTCGATAGTGAACTTGAACTCTTCAGTTGTAGAACCCATGTTACCTGCTACATCCTTTTGAAGAATAATATCTCTTGTTTTAAAGGTACTTACATCATCCTTGTTGTCTGTTGTAATCGCACCGTTTAAATCATCAATATAACCTGTAGTCTTTGAGTTGTCTGTAACTGTAGTATCCTTTTTCATCATAACGGCTGTCTTTACTTCAAGCTTTCCTGCCGCATTGTATCCTACATACACATCAAGATATCTCTTCTCCTTGCCTCCTGTAAGCTGGCTTACATCTCCTGTGTAGTCATGCTGACTTGTAGTAAGGTTGAAGTTTCCGGTCTCTGTAATCTCATATCTATAGATACCCGGTACAGTTATATCATTATTACCGTCTTCATTAAACTGCTCTGTAAAGTCTACTGTAACTTCCTTTTTTACGAGGTTACTTGTAATTGTATCATTGTGGCTGAACTCTGCTGCTGAGATAGTAGGCATTGCTGTACCTGCAACTACAGTAAGTCCGCCGTCGGTACCGCTGACAGGTGTTCTTCCGCCACCGCCTGTACTTCCTGCGATAGTATATGTATACTTTACATCAGGTGCTTTTGCACTTCCGCCTGTCGGATCGTCCACATTGTAGATTTTCATCTCCTTAGTGAACTTGATTTTGTTCGGTGATCCTGCTGCAGGCTTTAACTGCTTTGTTGTCTCTGCAGCTATTGCGCTTCCGGCCATTGCGATTGTCATAGCAGATACTGCCGCCAAAGTCATAATTCTTTTAAACATCATATATTATCCTTTCTTATAACGATAATTATTTTACCTTCAATATCTTTATTTTTTATAACTCCGAAATATCTGCTGTCTTTTGCAAGCGTTCTGTTATCGGCAAGTATAAAAAATTCGTTCTCTCCCAATACGATAGGATATGTTACATCGGTATCGTACTTATCTGTTTTGCCTCTGGTATCATCTTCTACCAATACGGCACCGTTTAGTATAACATTTCCGTTATCATCTATATCTATAGTGTCTCCCGGCGCTCCAATTATTCTTCCTATATACTTTTCACCGTAAAAATGATAGCATATGGCATCACTTGCTTTAAGTCTGTTTTCAAGTCTATAGAAAAATAATAAATCCCCCGCTCTTACTCTCGGTAACATTTCATTATTCGGCGAAATCCTTATTCCGAATACTATGAATACCAAGACATAAATCATTGCGGCAAGTGTCAGAAACCTTATTATAAACGACTTTAATTCCGCTATACTCCGCTTTTTGATTTTCTCCTTTTCCTCTATAAATCCATCCTCCTATATATGTGTTAACTATTGCTTTTTCATGCTCTCATATAGCACCTACTTTGAATAGTTATAAAATATATTAACATCTCTTCCTCCTGTTAAAATAAAATATTCCAATCGAAAGAATCGACATTATTATAAAAATCACGGCATAAGATGTATCAAACGCCACACCCGTAGGTATCGGATTTATGTATGGTTGGATAACAGGTTTTTTAAATGTTTCAATAATTTCCTGATCCTTATACTTGTATGTAAGAGTTGCTATATCATTGGAATAAAATCCCTTTTGGTTTGATGACTTCGATCCGGTTCCCGGATCTCCTACCACATCCGTTCCGTTGGGATTTTTCTGGAACTGCTTAGTGGCGGCATATTTTGCCTCGGCTAAAGGTGTAGTCTTTATCTTTGCCTTTACCATATAGGTATATTCAGTCTCCAAAGTATATGCCGTCGGAAACTCCAATCTGATTGTTTTAGTAGCATCACTGTATGAGGATACAATATTCGCCATAGAATTTCTTGGAGTAGCAGATAATCTGTACGTACTGTTTAGCACTACATAATTTCCTGTATGTATTCCTGTAGGGCCTAAAACCTCAATCTCAAGCGGATATGGATTACCTGAAGGATCTCTTGCAATCATTGCATACTGGCTGAGTTTATCCTCCAGTACGACATTGCTCACCCTCGGATTCTTTAAAACATTCGTTATATCTCTCATCCTGTTTAAAAAATCATTTTTACTGCTTGCCGAATATGGACTTGAACCAACCTCCACTCCCGGTGCAGGTAATGTGATACCCTTATATCCTCTTACAGGACTGTCAGAGTCATTTGAACTTGTCAAGAGTTTCAGCTTATCATAATCTCCTTGATTACCGAGACCTATTGTAAAGAAGTAGTCCAAATCAATAGCATATAATGCGAACTGTCCGTGAAGCATCGCCATTGTACTGTACATATCAATTACATGACCTTCATTCCTACCTGTATTATGATTTGTGTAGTAAGTAGGATTTCCGTCCGTAATAAAGAATAGAACTTTTTGTGCATCACTTCTGCCGTTTCTAAAAAGTTCATTTGCCTTAACAAATCCCTTTTCATAGTTTATTCTGCTTACATTATTTGGGCTTATAGGAATCTTACTTATAAGTGTATTTCCGTTACTTGTCCAGTTCTGATACAGATGCGGGTCACTGTCAATTCCCACAAGCGCATAGTTAACATTATATTTACTGCTGTCAAAATAATTATTTCTTATTACGTTTCTAAGCACACTGTAAACTGAAGATATTTTAGGATCCGTACCGCTACCCGAGATGCCTCCACTCATACTGCTTGTGGTATCAAGCAGAAACAGTACATCCATATTCGTTCTGTTTGAGGTACTTCCGGTCTGATTATTTATTTTCAGTGTGAGGTCGTAGATTCCGTCCTTATCCGGATCTTCTACAGTTTTGCTTATATCGGTCCTTATTCTTCGGTTTGAAATAGTTCTTCCTTCAGGCTCATATACCAGTTCAAGATTTCTCATTTCATCAGATGAAAATACCACCCAATTGGTACCGTCCACCGTATATCTGAGTCCCTTTACAAAGCTGGTTTCTCTTTCTATCTGCAGTACATTATTTACTACAGTTCCGTTTGACATTACAACCCTTGCATATTTATACCTCATACCGACTATACCAGTATCAAGTTCTCTCGGAGTTATTTTATCATTGTCATTACCTAAAACACCGTTATTATTGTTCTTGAATAATTCAAGCTTGCTTGGATCTGCAGTTATCTCATTGCCGTTTGTATCAACATATTTTACATTTACATAAAATCTGCTGCTTGCCGATCCCCAGTGTAGTGAAAATGTCGAGAAGCTGTCCGTACTGAAGTTTGTGGTAATACTGTTGTCATCTTTATCCTCTATAAGAGCTATATCTTCTATCTTGTTTACAGTATTATCATCCTTTATATGATAAACTTCCGTTTCTTCAGGCTTTGCTCCTTCAGGAAGTAAATTATTGTCGATTTTAATATTTACATATACCGCTGTCAAAGGTTCTATCTCTACATTGTTTTCATCTTCAAAATGAATATCAAGAGAAATCGAATCTTTCGGAAACTCTTCATTTTCAGATTCGGTATTTCTTATAACCGCATCTTCCAAATAATTCGTGTTCTCACTTACAGATTCACTTAATGTCTCCGGAACCTGATTGCTTCCGTCCGCCTGATTTCCTTCATCAGATAATTTTACTCTTTTATCAGCATCATTAACTGCAACCTGTACAGTTTCATTCAAAACCGTTTCAGTGCTTTCAACAGTTGCAGGAGCTTGTGTACCGTTTATGCTTTCATCAGGTTTTTGAACTTCTACAGTTCCCGAACTATCAGAGGAGTCTTCAACATTTTCTATACCGTCCGACCCAACTGTGGTTTCACTTACTCTTTCTGAGTCCCTGTCTTTTATATCATCTCCCTTTTCAGTAGTTACATTATTTTCAAGCTCGTTTACGGTTAATCTTTTTGCCTTGAGCGTTACCTTTGTATCAAAGGCACCTTCCGGCACATCCACAATTACACTTATGCCGTCAAGCTTTACTTCATGCCGCCTTGCATCGGAAGAAGTAGCCGTATCCATACCGGGTGTTATAACAATATCGTTAAACTCAGTATTTGAAGGTGTAGCCATATCTGCCAAAGAATCAGTGAACAGGTACGCAATTAAGCACATGAAAAAAACAAACAATATTTTTCTGAAATGTTTGTATACAAATTTTAAAATTATTACGCACCTCCTCTACCCAAAATTTAATGACTTTATCATAACATATGTTTGTAAAATTTCAACAAGAAACAAAAAATACTGCCATAAAATATATGACAGTATTTTTCATATAAATGTACACTTTTCTACAAATGTCTATTTGTTGCTACTTCTTACCTCTCTTTGACATTGCAAGTATACTCTGCAGTATTATGAAAAATGCAAGTATGGCAGCTATTATTATCTTTGTCCACCATGATGATAATGTTCCCTGAAAACTTACAAAAGCTTCTATAGTACCTTTTATAAGTACACCGAAAAGACTGCCGAACACATTACCTACACCTCCGGTGAGTAATGTTCCACCGATTACCGCTCCCGCTATTGCTTCCATCTCAAATCCTTTAGCCTGTTCTACAAATCCCGCACAGGTGTTTAGGCAGAATAAAAATCCGCCGATAGAACATAACAGTCCGTTCAGTACATATACCTGAAGTTTTATCTTTTTAACATTCAGTCCAAGGAGCAGTGCTGACTGCTCATTTCCGCCTACAGCATATACACTTCTTCCAAACTTGGTATATTTTAAAAGTATGAACATCAGTACAAGTATAATAAGAGCGACTATTACTGTAGGATAGATATACGGGTAAACTACCGCACCTTTCTTATTCACTATACCGAATAAGGGAATTGTTATCTTCTTATTCGCCCATGAGAGAAATGTTTCATTTGTTATACTTATCATCTCCTGAGATATAATTGCCGTCATACCTCTGGCAAAGAACATGCCTGCAAGTGTAACTATAAACGGTTGAATATTAAGATATGAAATAAGTATTCCCTGTACAAGTCCGAATATCAGACCGATTATGATTACGACTGCAATTGCACTTGGCGCATTTATCTTGATTTTCTCCATTAAATATGCCAATACCATACATGTAAGTGCTACAAACGAACCGACAGATATATCTATTCCACCGGATATTATAACCATGGTCATGCCTGTTGCTATAACAATCAGTCCTGCATTAGATATGAAGAGATTTAAAAATACCTGCGGTTTTTGAAATCCCTTATTTCCAAACATTACAACCCCTATTCCATACATTATAATAAAGAGAACAATTGTCATATAAAGTAAGAAGGCTTTATTATCTATATTTTTTAACTTATCTTTCATATACAACCTCGGCTTTCTTCTTATTTAAATTAAATTCTCTTATTTTCTTTCTAAATTCCTTTGACTGTAATGAAACTATTATTACAACCACAATTGCCTTATATACCGGTAGCTGATCTGCCGAAACACTCATAGCATATAATGTTGTAGTCAATGCTTGAATAGTGTAAGCTCCTATAACACTTCCAAGAAGTGAAAACTTTCCTCCTCCCAGGCTGTTTCCGCCAAGGGCTACAGCCAGTATTGCATCAAGCTCTATATTAAGTCCGGCATTATTTGCATCTGCGGAATATACTCTTGATGAAACTATCATTCCTGCAAGTCCTGCCAAAAGACCACAAAATGCATAGGCTATAAACTGTATATACACAGGATTTAAGCCCACAAGTCTTGCAGCTTTATTATTTATTCCCACAGTTTCAATGTAAAGCCCCAAAGCTGTTTTTTTGAGTATAATAAGTGTTATCAAAACGACCGCTAATGCCACAAATACAGGTGTAGGAAGCGGTATTCCATGTATAGAATTACCAAGCATCTTGAATGATTCGACTCTTATATAGGTTATTTGTCCGTTTGTAACAAGCTGAGCCATTCCTCTACCTGCTGTAAACAATATCAAAGTTGCAACCATAGGCTGTATATTCATCTTTGCAACCAGAAAAGCGTTGAATGAGCCGCAAAGTAATCCGACAACTACCGCCGCAATAAATGCCGCTATATATGGTGCACGATATACATCTGTGGAAACTTCGCCACCTGCCAAAATAAAGCAGGCCACAGCACCTGCAAGTGCACATACCGCACCTACCGATATATCCGTACCTCCTGATGAAGCAACTACAAGAGTCATACCTACTGCAAGTATTACGAGCTCACTTGCACGATTTATTACATCAATTATATATCCGTAAAATACTCCGTTTTGTATAGTAATATTAAAAAAATTCGGTGTCTTTATCATATTTATAATTAAGACTAAAATTAAACTTACTATAGGCAGAAAGAGTCTTGCGGATGTTATATTTTTTATTTTAAATTCTTTCACTGTCATTCACCCCCTGCTATAGCACTCATTATATTATTTTGAGATATTTCATCAGACTTCAATTCACCTACTTTTTTCTTATCTCTCATTACTACCATTCTTTGGCAGGTTCTAATCATCTCCTCAATTTCCGATGAAATAAATATTACACTCATGCCCTCTGTTGCCAATTTTAAAACCAGCTTTTGTATCTCCGTTTTTGTTCCAACATCAATTCCTCTTGTTGGTTCATCCAATATAAGAAGCTCCGGATTTGTCAGTAGCCACCTTGCAAGTATAACCTTTTGCTGATTTCCGCCTGAAAGCTGTTTTATAGGTGTTTCTCTCCCTGCTGTTTTTATCTGTAATATTTCTATATACTTATCTACAAATTCTTCCTGTTTTTTTCTCGGTATAAGTTTAAATATTCCTTGTTTGGCCTGCATGGCTATTATTATATTTTCTCTTACAGACAGATCCGCTATAATACCCTCATCCTTTCTGTTTTCAGGAAGATATGCCATACCAAGTTTCATAGCATCAATCGGAGCATTTATTTTAACTTCTATGTTTTTGAATACTATTTGTCCGGTATCCGTTTTGTCGGCACCGTATATAGTTCTGACAAGTTCAGAACGCCCTGACCCCAAAAGACCGGTTATTCCTATAACCTCTCCTTTATTTAACTTAAGATCAAACGGTTTTATATTACCTTTTGAGCCAAGCGACTTTGTGCTAAGAAGTACTTCTTTATCATTAGTCTGTGTGCTTTCACCCTTAATATATTCAAGGTCGTTAAAATCCTTGCCCATCATTTTTGCTACAAGCTGTACTCTTGGAAGATTATCCACTTCAAACTCTCCTACAAGAGACCCGTTTCTTAAAACAGTTATTTTGTCACATACCGCATATACCTGCTCCAAAAAATGTGTAACAAATATTATTCCTATGCCTTCATTTTTCAATTTTTTCATTAAAACAAAAAGTTTTTCAACCTCTCCATCGTCAAGTGATGAGGTAGGCTCATCAAGTATCAGTACCTTTGCCGACATATCAACCGCTCTGGCAATGGCAATCATTTGCTGTATTGCAATTGAATAGTTTTCTGTAGGCTTGGTTACATCTATTTTAATATCCAATTTATCCAAAAGTTCCTTGGACATTCTATTCATTTTTTTCCAATCAATAAGTCCGAATTTTCTCGGCTCACGATCCAAGAATAAATTTTCCGCCACTGAGATATTAGGGCAGAGATTCACTTCCTGATACACTGTACTGATTCCGTTTTCCTGCGCTTCTTTCGGGCTTTTATTTATTATACTTTTTTTATCCTCAAGAATTATCTGTCCGGTTTCAAACTCTTCCACTCCTGTAAGTACCTTTATAAGTGTGGACTTTCCTGCACCGTTTTCCCCCATCAGAGCATGTATTTCACCCTTGTTTAAATTAAAATCCACATTATCAAGTGCCTTTACTCCAGGAAAATTTTTACAGATTCCTCTCATTTTTAACAGATTATCCATAATCACCTCAAAAAGAGTGAGGAGCAATAAACTCCTCACTCCCGGTATTTTCTTTATGCAAAATATAAAATTATGCTGTATTAATAAGCTCTTCCTGCCTTAATTTTTTCAAGATCCATACTTGTATCAAAATATGATTCATCAACATACTGAATCTTATCCACTGTTTCACCCTTTTCAAGCTTTTGGATGATTTCAGCTACTCTTGGTCCATGAAGCGGACTGCACTCAATACTTGCATTTAAATCACCTGCAATCATTGCATCAAATGCGGCCTTTACGGCATCAAATGATATAACCGTTATATCGCCGTTCGGTCCGCATGTCTTTCCTGCAGCCTTTATAGCATCGATAGCTCCGAAAGCCATATTGTCATTTTCCGCAACCACTACATCAATATCATCAAACTGCTTTAAGAATGACTCCATAACTTCCTGACCCTTTGACTGTGTGAATTCACCTGTCTGCTTTGCAAGCATATTCCAATTCGGATGTTGAGCCAAGATATTTGCAAAACCGTCTGTTCTTCCAACCTGTGCAGATGCACCGATTGTACCCTGGAGAGTAACTATATTGATTTTCTTATCATTGTCTGCACTCTTTGATCTTAAATACTCCTCAAGCCAATGTCCTGCAGTCTCACCCTCTTTTATAAAGTCACCGCATACAAGTGCTGTATAAAGAGAATCATCCGAAGTTTTTATCATACGGTCTGAAAGTATTACAGGGATTCCCGCATCCTTTGCTTCCTGTAAAACTGTATCCCATCCTGTTTCTACAACAGGTGCAAGTACGATATAGTCAACTTCCTGCTGAATAAAATCTCTGATAGCCTTAATCTGATTTTCCTGTTTTTGCTGAGCGTCGTTAAATATAAGCTCATATCCGTTTTCAGGAACAAATGTGGATTTGAATGACTCAGTATTTGCAGTTCTCCAATCAGACTCTGCTCCAACCTGTGCATAACCTACTACAATAACCTTTGAAGCATCCTTGGACTCTTCACTCTTTGCTTCCTCGCTCTTGCTCTCACTTGCGGTTTCTGATGATTCAACCGCCTTGCTCTCCTCAGGTGCTTTTGTACCTCCACCGCAACCTGTAAGTGCAAACATTGTCAGCATAACTGCAGATACAAATAAACTTAAACCTCTTTTAATCATAAACTCCTCCTTAAAATTATTTACGAAACATTTATTTGTTTACTATATTGTAATGCAAAAAAATCTATGTAAACATAGATTTTTTTACGCATTTTTTATATTATTTTCATTATAAGGAATTTATGTATATTATTTTATGATATATGTTTAATATATTCAGTTTAGATTAAATCACTTTCTACAGGAAATATTATACTTACAGTCGTACCTATATTCTCGGTACTGTCTATATTCAGTCCATATTCATTACCGTAATAAAGCCTTATTCTTTCCGCCACATTATAAAGTCCGAAACTCTCTTTTGATGACTTTACTATATCAATTTCATCTACAAATTCATTCTTTAGGATATTTTTCAACCTTTCAAGCTTTTTAGTCTCCATTCCAATTCCGTTATCTGTTACCTGCAAAATTATATGCTCATCTTTTCTATAGCCTTTTACCGAAATCTTACCGCCGCTTCTTTTATACTTTATACCATGATAAAGTGCATTCTCTACAATCGGTTGTAATAAAAGTTTCAAAATTCTCTTATCATACAGATTATCTTCTATATTAATACTGTATTCCAAAATATCCTCATATCTGAATTTTTGTATTTTTAAATAGCTTTCTATATGTCTTATCTCTTCTCTTATCTGTATAAATCTTTTTCCGTTATTTAATCCTATTCTTAAGAAACTTGACAGTGCGGTTATCATATCAACCACTTTTTTTGAATCACCTGCTTCAGCCATCCAAACAACAGTATCAAGTGTGTTATATAAAAAATGTGGATTTATCTGAGATTGTAAAAGCCAAAGTTCCGTGTTTTTCTTATTCTTTTGCTCTGTCTTTATATTCTCGATAAGCTCTTTTATTCTGATTATTTTATTATTAAAATTTTCGGACAGTTCATCAATTTCTAAAATACTGCTCTCCGGATTGTTTTCCAATAAATCGTTTTCGCTTCTTTTTGTATAATTACAAAGATTTATAATGGGATCCGAGATATGTCTTGATACCTTTTTATACATATACAATGTAAAATATAAAATAATTAATACACTGATAATACTAAGCATAAATATAACAGCCATCTGATTTCTTATTTTTATACTTACTATATTAAGCTCTTTGGTTTCCTCATAGATATAGTCATTTACAGTATCCTCTATAAGCTCGGTTGTAACCCTGATATCATATTCCAGACTGTCAATATTTTTATTGTAGTCTTTATATATATCGCTTTTACCTATATTATCTATTTGTTTCTTAAGCAAATTTAAAAGTATTATAAGACCTTTCGGTCTGTTTATGCCTTCATCTTTATTGTTTGTTTCAAGCAACTTTTCAAATATTTTGTTTGCATACTCAAGGTCTTCATACGGATTTTGATTTTCTATAGTATCCGCACCTATTACCACCCTGTACATTTTATGATCTACATTTTCTTTAAATTTAAAATTAAATTCAGTTGCAATACTTATATTTTTTACTATACCGGCATACTTATCATTCTGCCATTTCATAACCAATAAAAGATAAATAATAATAAATGCAATGGGTATAAAGGTTATAAACAACCTTTTCATAATATAATTTTGTATACTATTCTTCATTTTTATTTTCTCTGTATGACTTAGGTGTATCTCCTTGATATTTTTTAAAAGACGAACTGAAATAATGTTGGTCACGATATCCGACTTCCATTGCTATATCCGATATCCTTTTATCAGTGCTTCTAAGAAGTCTTTTCGCTTCATCTATTCTGGTTTTTGTCAGATAGTCAATAAAGTTCATACCCGCTTCCTGCTTAAAAACAGTACTGAAATATGTAGGACTCAGACCGATATATTCCGCAACACTGTTTAAAGAAATCTCAGGATCCATGTAATTTTTCTCAACAAAGTCTTTTGCCTTCTTAAGTAAAAAGCTGTACTGCCTTCCTGAAATCTGATCTCTTTTATCAATCATATATTCCAGTAATTTTAAAAAATATTGCTTCACAGTATTAATATCTGTAACGGCTTCATCAAATACTTCCATACTTCCGAATTTATTTCCAAGTTCCTCCTTATCATCAACATTACCGAGGAATTTTTCAGACTCTATAAAAGCATCCATTATTACATACTGTCTGAATATCAAAGACTTTAACTGTCCGTACATCTTTTCAATATATTCTTCAATATAACTTTCAATATCCTGACTCTTTCCGTTTATAATAAATTCCTTGAAGCTTCCTTTATTAAATCCTGATGTATCGAATTTTTTTATATCAAATTCAATATTGTCCGCCTTTATATTTCGCAAAATACTGTGTCGCTTGGATTCTGCAATAGGCTTTATCTTCTTTAAAACCGATATGAGCTTTTCTTTTGAAACCGGCTTTAAAAGATATTCGGATGCACCGATATGTATAGCCTTTTGGGCATAGTCAAAGTCATCATAACCGCTTAAAAATATAATAACGGTATCCGGAAACCTTTCCTTTACTATTCTTCCAAGTTCCAAACCGTCCATAAAAGGCATCTTTATATCCGTTATCAAGATATCCGGTTTTGAAATCTCAATTAGGGGAAGTGCCAATTCACCGTCGGCAGCTTCCCCTACAAAATCAAATCCATATGAATTCCAATCTATTTCATTTTTTATACCTTCTCTGACAAACTTTTCATCCTCAACTAAAAAGACCTTTACCATCCCCTACATTATCTCCACCGGATTTGTATTTTTGAATTCAAAAACATTCAGTTCACTGTATTTTTTTAAATCATTTACAATTTTTTCTGTAAATACATGCTCTAAGCCGTAATGTGTGGCATCTATAATACAGATACCTTCATTTATAGCATCAAGTCCTTCATGATGTGTAATATCACCTGTTATAAGTAAATCCGTTTCACCAAGAGCATACTTATACATCCCTCTTCCTGAACCGGGACTTATAGCAATCCTTTTAATATTTCCCTTTATATTCTCTCTGCCGAATACGGTTAAATTCTTTAAATTAAATGTATCCTTTATTAAAGAAAGTAATTCATCAAATGAGAGCGCTTTTTTTAAATCTCCTATCTTTCCTATTCCAAGATCTTTACCGTCCTGTGTTACAGTCACTTCAAGAGGTTTTGTATTTGAAAGTGAAAGCTTTTGTTCTGCAATATCCGCCATGCCGCCCTTTGCAATATCAAAATTTGTATGCATTGCAATCACAGAAATATCATTCTTTAGTATATTTAAAATATAATTTCCAAGGAGTGTTTCATCTGTAACTCTCTTTAGCGCCGAAAAAATAATCGGGTGATGTGATACAATCAAATCAATATCCTTTGCCTGCGTATATTCAAGTACTTCATTTGTAATATCAAGTACTACCAGGACATTTTTTACCTCTTTATCACTTCTTCCAAGTAAAAATCCTGAATTGTCCCAATCCATAGCAAGCTCAAGAGGATATAGCTTAGTTAAATATTCAAAAATCTCATTGCATTTCATTCATTGTCTCCTTAATTATATCAAGTCTATGTCTAAGCTCTTTTTTTCTGTCCTCATTTAATCCGATATTTGATAAAATACTTATATACTTTTCTTCTTCTTTTTTTAGAAACTCAAGTAATATCGGATGTTTATTTTCTATAAGAAATTTACCGTATAAGAGCTCAGCCTCTGAATACATCAATTTGTTTTCTGTATACCTGCCTTCCATTACTGTATAAAACTTGCCCTCATCTATACACATATCTTCTTTTAATATTTCAAAACCTTTTCTCAACATGTAATCTCTTACTTCATCTGTTTTTGTATGAGGCGACAAAATGAAGGTATTTTTTTTATTGAAGAAACTTTTTCCTCTTTCTAAAATATCTATAATAAGTTCTCCGCCCATTCCGGCTATTATTATTGTATCCGCCTCTTTATTTGACATTTTATCAAGACCGTTGGAAAGTCTCAGAACAATATTTTCACTTACACCGAAGTTTTCTATGTTTTCCTTTGCTTTTTCCAACGGTCCTTTATTTATATCACAGGCATAAGCCTTATCTATTATATTATTTTCTATAAGATAGATAGGTATATGTGCGTGATCCGTTCCTATATCCGCTACCACTGAATTTTTCTTCACAAAATCAGCAATAGTTTGCAATCTTTTTGACAGTTTCATTTTATTTCTATTCCAAAAAATCTTTCAATCTTTTTGTTTTTGACGGGTTTCTAAGCTTTCTTAGAGCTTTTGCCTCAATTTGCCTTATTCTCTCTCTTGTGATTCCGAAGACCTTTCCTACCTCTTCAAGTGTTCTGGGTTTTCCGTCCTCAAGTCCGAATCTGAGGAGGATTACCTTTTGTTCTCTTTCGGTAAGTGATTTTATTACTTCAATCAATTGGTCATGTAAGAGCACATCCATTGCGAAGTTGACAGGCACTTTAGCATTAAAATCCTGTAAAAAATCTCCCAGATGTGAATCGTCTTCATCACCTATAGGTGTTTCCATAGATACAGGTTCCAGTGCAAAATTCATTATCTCCCTTACTTTCGATACCGGAAGACTCATTATCTTTGCAACTTCCTCAGGCTTCGGCTCTCTGCCAAGCTCCTGTACAAGTTTTCTCTGTGTCTTTATAAGCCTGTTTATTGTCTCAACCATATGCACCGGAATCCTTATGGTTCTGGCCTGGTCTGCAATAGATCTGGTTATAGCCTGCCTTATCCACCATGTTGCATAAGTTGAAAATTTAAATCCCTTTTGATAATCAAATTTTTCAACAGCACGTAAAAGCCCAAGATTCCCTTCCTGTATAAGGTCCAAAAGTTGCATTCCTCTGCCCATGTATCTTTTTGCAATGCTTACAACAAGCCTTAAATTGGATTCCGCCATTTTTTTTGCGGCTTCCTTTCTTATATTTTCATCAGGGTCGGAAATTTTCTGAGCAAGCACCATCTCTTCTTCCACACTAAGTAAAGGAATTTTACCTATTTCCTTCAGATACATCTTTATAGGATCTTCTACGGAAACATAATCGTCCAAATCATCAAGTATATTTAAGTTTATATTTTCAAGGTCCTTTATATCCTCTTCATTGAACTCATCTTCAAATTCATTTTCCTTTAGAATAATGAATTCTTCAGGGTCTGCATCGCTGTCAAATTCTGTAGGCTCTTTCTCATAATCATCATCAATAAAAATATCTCTCTTTTCAAGAAATTCAATAAAATCAGGAAGATATTCTTTCGGTATATCATTATCGGAGAAAATCTTTTGGATATTTGAAGCACTGATTTTTCCGTCAAAATCTTTCTTTAATATCTTTTCAAACTCATTTTTTAAATTCTTCCCCCTCATACTTCCTCCACTAACCTAAATCAACATGAAGTTTTCTCAAAATCGCCTGTTCCTCGATAATTTTTTGAAATTCTTCTATACCCTTTGCATTTTTGCTCTTTTCGTCTAAACTCGCCTGTCTGATTTTTAGTATACTTTCAGTGACGGCTTTTTTCTTTTCGTCGTCACTGAGGTTAGTCCCCAAAGTTGTATTAAGTATTTTGGAAAGCAGTCTCTGTTTTTCCATGTCATCCGCATAGTCATCACATATATTTGAAAATCTCAAATCTCCCGCTCTAAGCTTTTCAAATATCTTTACAGCTATATCCCTATAGAAACCTTCACTGAAATTTTCCGGAGAAACATACTCACTTATCTTATTAAAAAGTGACACTTCCTCCACCATCCATGTAAGCAAAAGTCCCTGCGCTTTTGTATATCCGTCATCAATTTTTCTATTTTCTTTACTCGTATTTTTCTTTTCGGAAACTGCAGTATTTCCGAAGGAATTAACCATATCAAAGAGTGCATTATATTCAATCATCAATCTCTTTGCTACGGCATGAGTATAGTTTTCTCTTTCAAGCCTTTCTCCAAAGCCGCTTAACATTCTTGCAACTTCCCTGTAAAAGTTGGTCCTTTCATCAGGTTCATTTAAATTATAATCTTTCTTCAGTATTTCAACTTCCCAAAGAAAGGCATTATCTGCAGAATCTATCCTCTTTTGAAATTCCTCACTGCCCAGATTTTTTATAAATTCATCCGGATCTTTGTAAGGAGCCATAGATAATACTTTTACATTTATATTCTCTTCCTTTAAAAGAGGGATAGCTCTCTTTGCCGCATTTACACCTGCACCGTCAGAGTCATATGTAAGTATTACCTTTTTTGTATATCTGCTTATAAGTTTTACATGTAGAGGTGTGAGTGCTGTTCCAAGACTTGCCACAGCATTCTCAAAGCCTGCATTGTGTAAAGCTATGACATCCATATATCCTTCACATACCAAAAAGAAATCTCTTCTTGTTCTCTTTGCAAAATTCAATCCGTAAAGGTTTCTGCTCTTATCAAATGCAAGTGTCTCCGGTGAATTTACATACTTTGGAAGTCCGTCACCCAAGACTCTTCCGCCAAACCCTATAACTCTTGAGTTGACATCTATTATAGGAAACATAACTCTGTTCCAGAATCTGTCTCTTGCACCCTTTTCATCAATATTTATAAGACCGCTTTTTTTCAATATATCATCACCGTATCCCATACCTTTAAGGTATTGATACAGATCGTTTGATGTTTTTTTTGCAAATCCGAGTCCGAAATGGGTAATATGTCTGCTCTCAAGACCTCTGTCTTTGAAGTATTTCAATCCGATCTCACCTTCCTTTGAAAGCAAGTTTTCATAGAAATACTTTGCGGCAGTCTTATTTATTTCAAGAATAATGTTTTTTTCATCATTTTTTGCTCTGTCATTGTCACTAACCTGTGGCAATTCTATATTGGCTCTTTTAGCCAGCAGTGTTAACGCTTCTGTAAAAGAATAATTTTCATACTGCCTTATAAAAGCTATTACATCTCCCCCGACACCACAGCCGAAGCAATGGAAAAGCTGCTTGCTTGGTGATACTGAAAATGAAGGAGATTTTTCTGCATGAAAGGGACAGAGTCCCATATAGTTGGCACCCTTTTTTTGTATTTTCACATAGCTTGAAACAACATCCACTATATCATTTGCAGATCTTACCTCATCTATTATTTCATTTGAATAATACAATTATTTCTCCTTAATATACATCCCAGGACTTTGGAACAAATATGTCTTTGAATTTTTCTATTGCATATAAATCAGTCATTCCTGCAATATAATCACAAACTACCAGTTCCCTGTCCTGATTCAACTCTTTTATAAAATATATATATTCATCCGGAAGCTTATCGGTATGGCACATATAATAGTCAAATAATGACTTTATCATAGTCTTTGCCTTTCCCTCCTGAGATTTTGGGACTTCATTGTAATATACCTTTTTAAACATCCATGTTCTAAGTCCCATCATTGCCTTATATATCTCTCTGTTCATGGAAATTTCAGGCTTATCAATACTTCCTTCTATCACACCGTGTACCAGATTGTTAAGTCTTTCTCTCACCGAATGGCCGAGTATATCGCTGTATTCTTTCGGAATATCATCTTCTTCCATAATACGCGCTCTTATAGAATCGTCTATATCATGATTTATATAGGCAATCTTATCTGAAAGTCTTACAACATGACCCTCCAAGGTGGAAGGATTACCTGATGTTCTGTGATTTAATATACCGTCTCTGACTTCTTTTGTAAGATTAAGTCCACGTCCGGATTTTTCTATAAACTCAACTATTCTTACACTCTGCTCATAATGTGCAAAACCGAATGAACATACGTCATTGAGTACGTCCTCCCCCGAATGTCCGAAAGGCGTATGTCCAAGGTCATGTCCCAAAGCTATCGCTTCCGTCAAATCTTCATTTAATCTTAGAGACTTGGCTATAGTTCGTGCAATCTGTGCCACTTCAAGTGTATGAGTAAGTCTTGTTCTGTAATGATCTCCTTCAGGCGCCAGAAAAACTTGAGTCTTATGTTTCAGTCTTCTAAACGCCTTTGAGTGAAGTATCCTGTCTCTGTCTCTTTGATATACAGTCCTTATATCACAGGCTTCTTCATACCTGTCTCTTCCTAAAGAATTTTTGCTTAAAGCGGCATATTTACTGAGAGTTAATTCCTCTCTGAGTTCTATATCTTCTCTTATATTCATAATTATTTCAGTTTAAATAATGTCGAGAGTACTCCTCTTCCAAGGCTTGCTCCCAGATTTCCTCCCAGGCTTGAACCGAATTTTCCGCCTGATTTTCCTAAAGTTTTACCGATTTGTCTTCCGATAGTGCTTGCAGCCGTACCTGCCACGGTAGCTACACCCTTCTTTATGGCATCCTTTTTCTTCTTTTCTTCCTTTTCGGCCTCTCTTGCCTGCTTTTCAGCTTCCTTTTGTGCCGCCTTTGCCTGCTTTTCTGCCTCTTTTCTTTCTATTTCAGCCTGCTTTTCAGCTTCTTTTCTTGCTATCTCGGCCTGTCTTTCCTCTTCCTGCTTTTGTGAGATTTCCACTTGCAATCTCTGTAAGAATTCATACGCCGAGTCCCTGTCCACCATATCTTTATATTTATTTGCCAGATCTGACATAGAAATAACTGCAGCTCTCATCATATCATCGATTGCTCCGAGATATGACTGTGGCGGAAGTACCTTGGCCTTTCTTACCATCGCAGGTGCACCGTCATCTTCTATAAAAGATACAACCGCTTCACCTATACCCAAATTTGTTATAATCTCAGCCGTATCGAAATCAGGATTTGCTCTGTAACTCTGTGCTGCGGCCTTTATACCTTTTTGTTCTGCAGGTGTATAAGCTCTGAGTGCATGTTGTACCTTGTTACCAAGCTGTGCCAATACCTCATCCGGTATATCACTTGGGTTCTGTGTTATAAAGTACACTCCGATACCCTTTGATCTTATAAGTTTTACTACCTGCTCTATCTTTTGAAGCAGAGCCTTTGGAGTATCTTTAAATAAAAGATGTGCTTCATCAAAGAAAAATACCATCTTAGGCTTGTCAAGATCTCCGACCTCAGGCATTATCTCAAATAGTTCAGCCAGCATCCAAAGCATAAAAGTGGCATATATTCCCGGATCGTTTATGATAGTTGTTGCATCAAGAACATTTATCATACCCTTGCCGTCCTTTGTAACAAACCAATCATTTATATCAAGTGCAGGCTCACCGAAAAATACATCTCCGCCCTTATCTCCAAGAGCTACAAGACCTCTCATTATTGCATTGACACTTTGAGGTGCTATATTTCCATACTCCGCCTTATAGTCTGCGACATTTTCACTGACATAGTTGAGCATACTCTTTAAATCTTTTAAATCGATAAGAAGTAATCCCTCATCATCAGCTATCTTAAATATAATATTCAGTATATCTGTCTGAATCTGATTAAGGTCAAGAAGCTTTGCCAACAGCATCGGTCCGAACTCCGAAATTGTAGTTCTGAGAGGTAATCCCTTTTTCCCGAATATATCCCAGAAAACTGTAGGATATGCCTTAAATGAAAAATCTTCTCCCATACCAAGCTCGGCAACTCTTTTAGTTATACTTTCTTTTTCCTCACCCGGCTTACACATACCTGATAAGTCACCCTTTATATCGGATAAAAACACCGGCACTCCGGCATCTGAAAATGATTCAGCCATTACCTTTAGAGTAACTGTTTTACCTGTTCCTGTAGCTCCTGCAATCAGTCCGTGTCTGTTTGCATATTTTGATTTTATACATAATTTGGCATCACCGTCGCTTGCCACCCATATTTCATTCTCTTTATACATAGTATCTCCTAAAATTTCACTTTATACTTCTATTCTATCCCAACTTTCATATTATAACAAGTGAATATAATATTTTAATACAAAAAGAGCCGATACTTAAAGTATCGACTCTCTTTGACCACAAAAGCGGCTTCCGTCTGTACACTAAATAAACTTTCGTCTATTAATTCTATTTATATTAAACTTAAAATTATATTATTTTGAATATAATGTTACAAGCTTCTCAAGATATGAGAATCTTTCCTTAGCATCTTTCTCATTCTTAGCGAAGAGTTCAGATGCTCTCTCAGGATCCTTGAGTGCAAGAGATGAGTAACGAACCTCTCCCTTAAGGAACTCTTGGTAATCTCCTGTAGGTGTCTTTGAATCAAGAGTGAACTTGTTCTCAGCATCAGGATTGAATCTGAAGTTATTCCAGTAACCTGCCTCAACAGCAAGCTTCTCCTCTGTCATAGCCTTGCTCATACCCTTCTTGATACCGTGAGCGATACATGGAGCATATGCAATAACAAGTGATGGACCCGGATAAGCCTCTGCCTCAGCCAATGCCTTAACAGTCTGGTTATAATCTGCACCCATAGCGATCTGTGCTACATATACATAACCGTAGCTCATTGCAATACTTGCAAGATCCTTCTTCTTAACATCCTTACCGCCGGCAGCGAACTGTGCTACAGCACCTGTCTTTGTTGACTTTGAGCTCTGTCCACCTGTATTTGAGTAAACCTCTGTATCAAATACCATGATGTTTACATCCTTACCGCTTGCGATTACATGGTCAAGACCGCCGAAACCGATATCATAAGCCCAACCGTCACCACCGAAGATCCACTGACTCTTCTTTGATAAGAATTCCTTGTTATCTAAGATTTCCTTAGCTTCAGCTGTATTTAACTTCTCAAGTTCAGCTACAAGATTATCTGTTGCTGTACCGTTTAATGCACCTACAGTGAATGTATCAAGGTATTCTTTAGCTGCTGCCTTAAGTTCTTCCGAACCGTTCTCGGCAATAGCCTCTACCTTTGACTTAAGTCCCTTTCTGATAGCCTCATTTGCAAGGAACATACCGTAACCGAACTCCGCATTATCCTCGAACAATGAGTTTGACCAAGCAGGACCATGTCCCTTATCATTTACTGTATAAGGTGTTGAAGGTGAAGAGTTACCCCAGATTGATGAACATCCTGTAGCATTTGAAATGTACATTCTGTCACCGAAGAGCTGTGTAATAAGTCTTGCATAAGGTGTCTCACCACAACCTGCACAAGCGCCTGAGAACTCAAGTAACGGCTTCTTGTACTGTGATCCCTTAACTGTTGTCTCCTTGAACTTAGCTATAACCTCAGCCTTCTCAGGTGTAGCTGTTGCATAGTCAAACCACTTCTGTCTATGTACATTCTCAGGCATACTCTCCATTACAAGAGCCTTCTCGCCCTTCTTTCCAGGACATACGTTAGCACAAGAACCGCAACCTGTACAGTCAAGAGCTGATACGGCTACTGTAAACTTGTAGTTTGGCATACCTGTCATCGGAAGTACGCTCATTCCCTCAGGAGCATTATTTGCCTCATCCTCTGTAAGAGCAACTGTTCTGATAACTGCATGAGGACATACATATGAACAGAATCCACACTGAATACAGTTATCACTGTTCCAGATAGGCATATTTACAGCAATACCACGCTTCTCGTATGCTGATGTACCTACAGGTGTTGTACCGTCAACATAGTCAACAAATGCAGATACAGGAAGGTTGTTACCCTCTTGTGCACTTACAGCTGTTTGAATAGTGTTGGCAAACTTGATTGCATCCTCTCTACCCTCTGTATGTACCGCATAGTCAAGTCCCTCATCCTCAGCATTTGCCCAACTTGCAGGAACCTCTACCTTATGAACGTTCTTAGCGCCTTCGTCGATAGCCGCCCAGTTCTTCTTAACTACATCCTCACCTTTTCTTCCGTAAGTCTTCTCAGCAGCCTTCTTCATGAGGTCAATAGCCTGCTCCTCAGGAATAATTGCTGAAAGCTTAAAGAATGCTGACTGAAGAATTGTGTTAATTCTTGTAGGTCCCATACCTGTAGCAATACCGATCTTTACACCGTCGATTGTGTAGAAGTTGATCTTGTGATCATGGATATACTTCTTAACCTGTCCCGGGATGTGCTCCTCAAGCTCCGCATCTGACCATGTACAGTTAAGAAGGAATGTACCTCCGTCAACAAGTTCCTGTACCATGTTGTACTTTCTCATATATGCAGGATTGTGACATGCTACAAAGTTTGCCTTACGAATAAGGTATGTTGACTTAATAGGCTTCTTACCGAAACGCAAGTGGCTCATTGTAACACCACCTGACTTCTTTGAGTCATAGTCAAAATATGCCTGAGCATATAAATCTGTGTTATCACCGATAATCTTGATAGAGTTCTTGTTAGCACCTACAGTACCGTCTGCACCAAGACCCCAGAACTTACAGTTTGTAGTTCCCTCAGGTGTTGTAATAAGAGCAGGACCCGGATCAAGTGAAAGATGTGTAACATCATCATTGATACCGATAGTAAATCTCTTCTTCTCTGTGTTGTGGAATGTTGCAACTATCTGAGCAGGTGTTGTATCCTTTGAACCGAGACCGTAACGACCGCTGAATACAGGAACAGCATCAAACTTTGTTCCCTTAAGTGCTGCAACAACATCAAGCCAAAGCGGCTCACCAAGTGATCCCGGCTCTTTTGTTCTGTCAAGAACTTCGATTCTCTTAACGCTGTCAGGGATAGCATCGATAAGTGCCTGTGCACTGAAAGGTCTGTAAAGTCTTACCTTAACAACACCGACTTTCTCACCCTGCTTTGAAAGATAATCAATTGTCTCTTCTATTGTATCATTAACTGAACCCATAGCGATGATGATTGTCTCGGCATCAGCAGCACCATAGTAGTTAAATAATTTATAATCTGTACCAATCTTAGCATTAACCTTATCCATGTACTCCTGAACGATTGCAGGTAATGCATCATAATAAGGGTTGCTTGCTTCTCTTGCCTGGAAGAAGATATCAGGGTTCTGTGCAGAACCTCTCTCTACAGGACGATTAGGATTAAGTGCATTCTTTCTGAAAGCGGCTATAGCATCCATATCTGCCATATCCTTAAGATCTTCATAATCCCAAGTTTCAATCTTCTGAATCTCATGTGATGTTCTGAATCCGTCAAAGAAGTTGATGAAAGGTACTTTACCCTTAAGCGCTGATAAATGTGCAACAGGTGTTAAATCCATAACCTCCTGAACTGATGATGAACAGAGCATTGCAGCACCTGTCTGACGACAAGCGTAAACATCTGAATGATCACCGAAAATACTAAGTGCATGTGTTGCAATAGCACGTGCAGAAACGTTAATAACTGCCGGAAGCTGCTCACCTGCTATCTTATAGATATTTGGGATCATAAGAAGAAGGCCCTGTGAAGCTGTATATGTTGTAGTTAAAGCTCCAGCTGAAAGAGAACCATGAACTGCACCTGCAGCACCTGCCTCTGATTGCATTTCTGTAACTTGTACAGTCTGGCCGAAAATATTCTTTCTACCCTCTGTTGCCCACTCATCGGTGTGCTCCGCCATGACAGATGATGGTGTTATCGGATAAATTGCAGCAACATCAGTATACGCATATGATGCATGAGCAGCTGCCTGATTACCATCCATGGTCTTCATTTGTCTCTTAGCCATTTAATTCCTCCTACTAAGTAATTCTTTATAATATTTATAATAATAAAATATTAGTTTTCGTATCTC